>CAZBEU010000547.1:0-5928 GCA_964491005.1 uncultured archaeon
TTTATTATTAACACTCATTGGATACAATGAACTAAGTAATTTACGCTATTATGTCTAATATATAAAAATATCTTTCTTTTATTTTTATAAATATAGTTAAATTTTTCCCTAAAATTGATACAATTTTATCAAAACTCATAACAAATTTAAGAAATTAGGTATTCTTACTATTATAAATTATCATTTAAAGTCTACTAAAAAAATACTTAATATTGAGAGCAATTATATGACTATTAAATCTAAAGTGCAAGATATTGGTAGAAATGCTCAAAAAGCAGCGTTTATTCTAAAAAATATATCGACAGATAAAAAAAATAAAGCATTATTAAGGATGGCTGATGAGTTAGAAAAAAACGTTGAAATCATAATTATTGCTAATAATAAAGATATTGAAAATGCTAAACTACAAAATTTGGAGCAATCAAAAATTGATAGGCTTGAATTGAATTCGAATAAGATTCATAAAATAGCGAGTGGTCTAAGAGACATTGCAAATCAACCTGATCCTATCAATGAAGTAATTTCTATGTGGAGAAGACCAAATGGTTTGGATATTGGCCAGATTCGTGTACCATTGGGTGTTATTGGTATAATCTATGAATCAAGACCTAATGTAACTGCTGATGCAACTGGACTCGCAATAAAATCCGGAAATGCAATTTTATTGAGGGGTGGAAGTGAAGCAATTAATTCAAATATCGCAATAGCAGAAATTTTACATAATGCTGCAATTTTTGAAGGATTACCGGAAAATTGCATTCAAATTATTAAAAATACAAATAGAGAATATGTAGATGAAATGCTTAAATTAACGGAATATATTGACGTTATCATTCCAAGAGGAGGAGCATCCCTTATCCAAAAAGTAATCAGAAATTCACAAGTACCAACAATTGAAACGGGAATTGGAATTGTAAGTATGTTTATAAATTATGATGCTGATTATGAGATGGCAGACAAACTTATAATTAATTCTAAGTGTTCTTATCCTGCTGTGTGTAATGCATTAGATAAATTATTGATCCATGAGAAAATAAAAGATGAATTTATACCACGAATTATATCTTTACTTAAGAAAAATAATGTAGAAGTTAGAGGAGATCAAGATGTTAAAAAAATTGTTCCCGATATTATTTTAGCCTCAGAGGAGGATTGGAGTTCTGAATATCTTTCTCTTAAAATCTGTATAAAAATAGTTAAAGATATCGATGAAGCGATAAAAATTATAACAAATTATGATTCTAAACATACAGAATCTATCATTACTACAAATTATGATGATGCTCGTAGATTCTTAGATGAAGTTGATGCTGCTGCTGTATATGTAAATGCCGCTACAAGATTAACTGATGGAGGTGTTTTTGGATTGGGATCCGAAATTGGAATTTCTACACAAAAACTTCATGCACGAGGTCCTATGGGACTAAAACAATTAACATCAACAAAATATATAATTTATGGAAATGGACAAATTAGAGGATAAAGTATTATTCTTTTTTTTGCGCACAAATTACCATTTCTCTATATTCTTTCCATAAAATTTCTATATTGCTGAAACCCGTATTATTAAAAAGTTTTATATCTTTTGAAATAGATTGAGGTTGATCATTCTCATTTTCTTCCAAATCATCTAAGAATTTCCTCGTAGAGTTATAATCTAAAAACCTATTATCTTTCCCTTGTGTTCTTTTTAAAATATTATTTATCCGAATTTCTTGAAATCTATACTCAATTTCTTTGTTATCAGCAATAATGACATCTGCATATAAAACCCAACCATTGATTTTAAGAATCATTTTCAAAAATTTGTAGAGATTTTTTTTCTCTTCATAGTTTAAATGATGAAAAGCATAAGAAGAAAAAATTACATCAATAGAATCTTTTTTATCTATAATTGTATTTAGATCTCTAAAATCACAAATCTTAAAGTCAATATTTTTAGAAAATTCTCCCAATCTTACTTTCGCAATTTCAATCATTGCTTCAGCACCATCAATCCCAATTATATTCGTATTTGGAAATTTTTTGAGAAATTCTAATGAAAAATATCCTGTTCCTATCCCTAAATCTATTGCATTTAATTGCTGATTTTGGTCAAAAGGGAGAAATTCTAACGCTATTTCTATCATTTTCTCTCTATTTGGGTGCATTTTTTTCATATTATCATCATATTCATAAACTCTACTCTTTTTATTGTAAGCGTGAATACTTTTATTATCATTCATATTTCTGAACCTCAACAAAATTGATAAATATAAATGCAAATATTAAATTATACTTATGATTTTAAAGAATAAAAATAACAATAATATTTTCATATCTGATTATGAATATTTTTTTTATATCTTTTTTTGTAGCTCTCACAGGTGCTCTATCACCAGGGCCATTATTAACCTTTACAATAATTCATTCTATTAAAAATAAAAGAGGTTATATGGTTGGATTATTAGTTTCTTTAGGTCATGCTACGTTAGAATTCTTTTTAATTATTGCATTATTATTTGGAGCATCTATTTTTCTTCAAAATCCTTTTATATTATCTGTTATCGGAGTAATTGGAAGTATTTTATTGATAATTTTTGGATTATTGGTTATTAGAGATGTATATAAAAAAAAAATAGATACCAATATTGATATTGGAACTATAAAAAATGATAATATAAAAGGATTTAAAGGAAATTCCTTTTTAGGAGGTATTATAGTAAGTTTGTCAAATCCTTATTGGACTTTATGGTGGGCTGTAGTAGGTTTAGGATTAATCATAAATTATAATTTAGGTTTTCATGAGCCATATAATTTAATTTTATTTTATTTGGGACATGAATTAGGAGACATAGCTTGGTATTGTCCTGTGTCTATATTTTTTTATTTTGGCTGTAGATCTCTAAATAAAAAGATATATTCATGGATTTTAATTATTTGTGGAATATTTATGATAGGATTTGGTATCTATTTAGTCTTAAATATTATGTTAATTAATCCTTTATTTTGATAAGTATAAATTATAAAAGAAACTTCTTTCTTATTTTAAATTCTCTTTTTTACTGTAATATTTTATAGCAGCTACATAGTTCTTTGTTGGAATAATTCTTGGATTACTGCGAAAACTACTTGAAATAGTAGAATTACATCTTGAACATAATTGGTTATTTTTCATCCAATCTTTAAATTCATCCGCATGTGCTGGATAATTACAGTTTGGGCATAAAACTACACCACGGTGTTGATCTTCTGGATGTTTTGGTAAATTGAAACAGAATATACATTTAAAATCTTCTAATGATAATATAGTTGCACTTGGTTTTAATCGTTCAATTTCTTTAATTCTTGCACTTTTACTTTTATTAATTTTTGGTGTAGGCTTTTGTCTGTTTGATGATCTAGTAGGTTTTGGTCTACTTGTAGTAGTTACTCTTGGTTTAGGTCTTGTTCTTGGTTTGGGTTTTGATCTTTGTTTAGATTGGCGTTGTTTTTGTTGTTGTCGTGGTTGTTGTGTCGAAATTGATTGAATTTGACGTCTTCTCCGTTGTAGTGTATCATGAGATATGCTTGATGACCTTTTAGATTTTTTAATACATCCATAAATAATGATTAGAAGAGAAAAAATAATAAATAAAAATAAGACAAGTCCAATAGAAGTATAATTCGGATATATATTATAGAAGCTTTTATTCTCAGAAATAAAAACTATAAAAATAATGTTTAAAATCAAGATAAAAAATAAAATTAAAACACCAAATTTACGTGCTTTTATAGATGTAGTCTTATAGATATATATTACTTCATATTTTTTCATACTTGTATATATATATGAAAGACCAGCTATTAATAGGGGAAATGAAAGAAAAAAAATCCATGGATTCAAAAAAAAATAAAAATCTGAATCTTGAAACCAATTCCAATTTAATAAATCCGTATAATATCCTATGTATAAATAAAGTAACCCTGTAAATATAACTGCCAGAACAAAAAATGATGTGTTATGAGGTGAATTATAGTCTTTAAATTTTCTGACTTTTTCTCTGTATTTCAAAATGAATAATAACCAAAATCCTATAAATATCCATGAAAAAAATATATTTGGTGATGATTCTCCAAAACCATGGGCTATACCTATCAAGAAACAAATAAAAAAAATAATAATAGATGATTTTTTAATTGAAGATCACCAATCTTTATTGATTATTCTTCATCATACTCTAAAAAGAGTGCTTTTCCTTCAGTTAAGGGATTAACAAATTTTAAAAACTCTGGTAAAACACTTACATCAACAGCTCCCTTTATAATAAAAGGTATTTCATTCCAGGTACCTTTATCCAAATTAGCTCTAAATATTTTGAATCCAAAAGATGTTCCATTAATTTGATATGGATCTATAACGAGAGCAACAGCCTTATTCCATAATTTTTGATAGACTGATTGAGTACCTACATCTTCTTCACTCATAAATAATCCATAAGAAGGATGGGAATGATACCATCCACATATAAATTGTTTTCTTTTCTTTATTTCATTAAAAGCTCGAGCATGATTATCTGGATTTCGAATTTGAACAGTTATAGCAGTTCCATGTCCCATTGGATAAGCATCTTCAATATTTAAAATATTATTTTTATCTAATTTTCCTGCAAGAAGCCCAATAACTTCAACCCACTTCTCTCTTGGAATCTTTGAATTTGCATATTTCAATGCATGTGTCGCTGTTTTTAATATTGTCTGTACTGAAATAGTACATTCATAATTTTCTGGTTGTTTTGAAATATATTCTTTCTGTGGTTTAACAATTTTCTTTTTTACTGCTGATTCTGAAGAAATCTTTTTATCCAATAAAGAGATTACTTCATCAGTCAAAATATCTTCTTTCTCAGCAATTTCTTTATAGATATCTTGTAAAAGTTCATTTTTAACTTTATCAATAATTTTTTTCTTCAAATCATTTTTAATTGCATTGATATAAGATTCGTCTTTATCTGCCATTCAAATTCCTCTGGATTTTACCATTTTTGATTTGCATATTTTTTAACTAGATGTACTACTTTTTTCTCAAATTTTTTTGGATCATCAATCATTTCTAATGCTGCCTTTTTATTGAAAACATCAGTAGGATTAACAAATTTACCTCTAGTATTTAACATAGCTTGAATTGCTTGTATTACTGTTTTAATTGTTTTAGATGGGCTCCATCCACCTTTTGTTCCTACTAAACTAGGATCAATAAGAGCTAAACATATATTTCTCTCTCCAGGATATTCAGATGGTTTAGGCCAGAAATTAGGATGCCATATTGCAGTATGAATTCTCATAAAAGGAGGATTTTTGGGATAATCGTGAGGATATTTAATTTCAATTTTAAATAATCCGTTTTCAAATACTGTTCCCTTAGGGCCTACTAGAGTAACTGCTAAATGATCTATGCTTTTATTTTTTGGATCAAAAGGTTTTAATTGACATATTACACCATCTTTCATTAATTTTTTTAGGGTTCCAAAATCTTGGGAGATTCTATTGGTTCTCAAACTCATAATTTCTCACTTCTTCTTATTTAACTTTGAATATTCTTTTTTTCAGTATTAATGTAATAAAGTTTTTCTCTTAAATATTTAATTTCAATTAAATTTTCGTTTATTTTTAATAAAAATTTTTTTAATTTGAATGATTAATTTGGTCTATTTTACAAATGTGATTATTTTTTTAATCCAGATTTAAATTTACTAAGATTTCTCCTTCTTCAAAGCCAGCTACAATGACTAATTCTAAATTTCTCAAATTATTTTCAAGTATAGTTTTATCTGTATCAAGAATATTTATATCATTAAAATCCAATACTGTCATTATTGGTTCCATATCTTCATTTAATTTATATCCTTTTTGTTTTAATATATTTATAATACATTCAGTTGAATCGTTTGAATGTACTAAAATATCTTC
>CAZBEU010000548.1:0-9133 GCA_964491005.1 uncultured archaeon
AAATTCAAATAAAGATGGATATGTTTATGCTAAAATAATAAAATTTGGAAAGGAAGTTATATATAACGTTATTAATTCTACTCCAAATCCAATAAAATTAGCTCTCATTATTGATAAAAATTCAGAAAAAAAAATGAAAACATCCGAATTATTGAATTTATTAGATGATTACAGTGAAATGACGAATATTGAACTTATACAAATGCAATCAAGTATTTTTATTTCAGAAATATATGATGTTAATGAAGGATATATTCAAGATGATAACGTTTATTTAGTTGTAAAGAAATAGGATTCAATAATTTTTCTATGTCTATTTAAAATGACCTTTTTACAAACATTATCAAACAGAAAAAACCTATGTGTATTTTTGAGTTTATTTTAATTCTTTAATTTTTTCAAGATATTCATATGATTGATGTCTAAAATAAGTATTGTATAGATTGGCATATAATCCACCTTTACTCATTAAAAATTCATGATTTCCTTCTTCCACAATCTTCCCTTTTTTTAAAACAACAATTCTATTTACATGACGGATTGTTGATAGACGATGGGCTATTATTATTGAAGTTCTATTTTTAATTACTTTTTCCAGTGCTTCCTGAATCTTAGTTTCTGTAAAAGGATCTATTGATGCTGTCGCTTCATCAAGAATTAAAATTGATGGATTTTCTAGTAATACTCTTGCTAATACAATTAATTGACGTTGTCCCATAGAAAGTAATGTACCTCTCTCCCTTATATTTGTTTTTAAACCATTTGGTAAATCATTTATCCATTCTGATCCCCCTGTTTTTTCTAATGAATCTAATATATCCGTTTCAGATGCATTTTTACAGCAATATCTGATATTATTTTCTATACTATCTGCCCATAAAAAAGGTGTTTGAGAGATAATTCCAATCTTTTTTCTGTATTCTGATAGATCATACTTCCGAATGCTTAATCCATCGATCAAGATATCTCCTGATTGAAATTCATAAAATCTAGTGATTAAATTTGCTAAACTTGACTTTCCTGCTCCAGTGTGGCCAACAATTGCAATTGATTCACCAGGCTCTATAGTTAACGAGAAGTTCTCAAATACTTTCTTGTCATCTTCGTACTCAAATGTAAGGTCTTTAAATTCTATTTTGCCCTTAAAATCCTTAGGCTTGATATTATCTATCTGAATCACTTTTGGATTTGTATCTATTAATGAGAATATTCTCTCTGCAGAAGCTAATCCTGCTTGTAATTGTGGCCAAAATGATGCAATTGAAAATATAGGGAATGTCAATAACCAAGACCCTTGTATAAATAAATTAAGATTGCCAATAGGAATAGAACCCTCAAAAAAGCTAATGCCTCCAAAATAAATAATTAGAGTAAGAACAAATGCTTGAATAAATCCTAAAGATGGAAATATTGTATTAAGAAGAAATGCTCTTTTTAAATTTACTTTATATGATTGTTGATTTACCTGCTCAAATCTATTAAATAATTTCTTTTCTTGACTGAATGTTTTAGCTATTTGAATTCCTGAATAGGTCTCTTTAACAAAAGCATTAACGGATGCTGTCGCTCTTTGACCTAATAATGTTCTTCTTCTAGCAGCTTTCATAAATAATATAGCTACTATAAAAAAAGCGGGGATGGTTATCATAAAAATTAATGATAAGAAAAGATTTAGAAAAAACATTATGAAAGTATAAAAAATAACGATAAAAACACTAGAAAGCACTTCCATAAATAATTCTAAAGCTCTCCCAAATTCCTCACTATCGGTATTTATCCTGCTAACTATTTTACCAGAAGGATTTTTATCAAAGAAGGATAGATCATGTTCTAGTATAGAATCATTTGCTTCCTTTCTTATATCCAAAATAACATTTCCAATAGCTTTTGATATATTTATTTGTTGAAAGTAATTAATTATAAAACTGGAAGCATTAAAAATTAGCGAAATAATTATTATTATTATTAAATATGGTATATTTACACCTGTTTGTAATGAATTTAGAGCTAATGTTATTAAAATAGGAAGGAAAGATTCTATTAATGAAGCAATTGTTAATAATAATACTACAATCATAATCCTCCTTTTATAGATTCTGAAATACTTATAGATTCTTTTAAACAAATCTCTATCATTATATTTTCTATCATATTTTTCAGCGTCTAAACCAATAAATGCCATTTTATATTCTTCCGCTCCTAGTTATTAATTTATCTTCTTCTAAATCAAATTTTTTGATAAAAATTTTTCGATATTCAGGTGAATTTTCAATTAGATATTCATGAGTGCCTTGAGCTACCACTTTACCACTTTTTAATACAATTATTAAATCCGCCCATCTTATTTGAGACAATCTATGAGTAATAATTATTGTTGTTCTATTTTCTTCGATTTTATTAATCGCTTTTTGAATTTCATCTTCTGTTTTTGAGTCTATAGCCGACGTTGAATCATCTAAAATTAAAATGCGAGGATTAACTAAAAATGCTCTAGCCAATGCTATTCGTTGTCGTTCTCCCCCGCTTAATTGAATTCCACGCTCTCCAATTTCAGAATCATAAGATTTAGGTAAGGAAGATATAAAATCATGTGCTTGTGCTAATATAGCTGCGTTTCTTACTTCTTTAAAAGAAGCTTTTTTTCCAAAAGAAATATTATCTATAATAGAGCTAGAAAATAAAAAAACATCTTGTTCAATGTATGAAACTTGACTTCTTAAAGATTTTAAGATATAATTTCTAATATCTATATTATCTATTAAGATTCTTCCTTCTGATACATCATATAATCTTGTGATTAACTTAGTGAGTGTTGTTTTTCCCGAACCTGTTGTTCCTACAATAGCTAATGTTTGGCCTTGTTTTATTTTAAAAGATATATTTTGGAGAACTCTATTTTTAAATCCTGGATAGCTAAAACATACATTTTCAAATTCAATATTACCAATTATTTTTTTTGATTCCCCTTCTAAATTTTCATCAATTTCTGTCTTTTTATTCATAAGCTCAAGAAGTCTTTTTGCACCTGCTCCTGCTAATTTTATAGTAGCAAATACAAAAAATGAAATAAATGTCGGAAATCTAAATTCTGATAACAGGCCTAAATATCCAACAATTTGACCTATTGTCATAGAATTATTTAAAAACAAAATAATTGCATGAGCCAAACTAATTGTATTCATTAATGTTAATAAGAGAATAGGTACATATTTTGCTTGTACCTTACCTTGTTCTACAAAAGCATCTTTATAACTTTTAATTGTCATTAAATATTTATGTTTTTCTTTTGCTTCTTGAACTGTACTTTTAATAAGTGTTATACCGGAAATAGATTCATTAAGGACTATATTCATTTCTCCAAAATCCTCTCTTAATTTTACAGTTATTGGGCCGATTTTTTTAATATAATCTCTTAGAGCTACCATAAATGTAAAGATAAATATCAATGGAACTATAACGAGTTCTGGAGGATAAAATATAACAATATATCCAAGTGGGATAATAAGAGAAGAAAATGATTCAATAATTAGGGAAAGAGCCGGACTAATCAAATAATTTAACATTTTTACATCATTTGTAGTTCTTGCCATTAAATCTCCAATCTTTTGCTGATCATGAAAAGATTGACTCTTACCTAGTAAATTAAGATAAAATTCTTTTCGAGTGTCTCTTTCTATACGTTGTGCAATAACTTCTCTGAGCATAAAATTCCCTATTCGCATGAGTGGGGCCCCTATTCCAATAATCAATATAATCAATATATTAGTTAAAAGAGTATCTTGCTTGCCTAACAGCAAGTCATTTATTGTTTCACCCACAATTATCATTAGTGTAGATGATAACATCGCAGCAATTATAGTTGTAATTAATACAATGCAAATATTGATTTTATTTGAACCATTTAAAATATGAGCTAAAATCCATCTTGAAGGTGTTTTATCTCTAAAATTGATAAAAGGATCATTGTCTATTGAAAACTCCACCTTGGTATTATTGTTACTTTTTTTTAAATTGGACATTTTATACTATTTTATATCTATTTATTCTACATTTTACTAATAGATTTTAAACAATCAAATTATAATTTTTTATTAATAATTATAAATAAAAAAAAAGAACTAAGTTATTCTAAAATCTCAACCCAGTTATATTTATCTTTTATATCCAATCTCTGAATACTTGTGAGAAGGTTATATAATTTTTTTGTAATTTCTCCCGGTTCTTTATTATTAAATTCTTTTCTTTTTTTTCCATAAGTTATTGAACCAATTGGAGTAATAACTGCTGCTGTTCCTGTACAAAATGCTTCTGTGCAATTAGGGTTAAACAATTCTTCATATGAGATATCTCTTTCTCTAACAGGTATCTTTAATTCTTTTTTTGCTAAATCTATAATTGATTTTAAAGTAATCCCTTCAAGAATAGTACCATCCCTTTTAGGAGTCACAAATTTTCCATCGATTATTGCGCAAAAATTTGCTGCTCCAACTTCACTAATATATTTCATGTGTACTGAATCTAAGTATATAACTTCATCATATCCTAACTTTTTTGCCTCTTTTGCTGGTTTCAATATTCCTGCATAATTTCCACACATCTTTGAATAACCAGTGCCTCCTTGGCTAGAACGTGTATATTTTTTAGAAATTAAAAGCTCTATTCCTGTATTTTCTGCATTAAAATAAGATCCAACAGGAGAACAATAAATCATAACCATAAATTCATTTGCTGGAGCAACACCTAACATTGGACCACTACCTATCATTATTGGACGTATATATAATGCCCCTCTGCTGTTATATGGAGGTATGTATTTTTTATTCAATAAAACAACTTCTTTAATTGCCTTTAGAAATTTATTATTATCAAAACTGGGCATAGCAAGTCTTTCAGCACTTATATTAAATCTTTTTGCATTTTCCATTGGTCGAAAAAGCAAAATTTGTTTATCTTTTGATTTTAATGCCTTCAGTCCTTCAAAAATCCCTTGTCCATAACTTAAAATATTTGCTGAAGGGAATATTTCTATCGGTCCATACGGCATTATCTTTCCATCATCCCATTTATTATTTTTAAAATATGAGACGTACATCCATTCTGTCTGGATTATTTCAAATCCAAGTTTGTTAAAATCTATTTCTATTTTTAGTTCATTTGCCTGCATTTTTTTTTCACATCTTCATTATTGAATTGACCTTTGTATACAAGCACTTTTATTACCTGACCTTAGCTAATTAGAATCATTTTTAAAAATCAAGATAAAATATCCATAATAATTATTATTAGAAAAAGTCAGAAAAAGTTATCTTGACTTAGAATACTACTACGGCGATAGCGGCAGCTAGAGCTACAGCTAAATAGTTAAAAACTTTTTTTTCCGTTTTAGTATTCATTAAGGTCATTAATTATATAAATCCAATATTTTATTTAAAATTATACAATTTTTTGGGTTGTTCTTCCCACAGATCTTTGGAACAAAATTGAAATTAATATCAATTTTAGATTTAAATTTTGTTATTTTTTTTATTTTTCTATATCAGATATAAACTTGCTTTAAAATAGGTAAATATTAAATATTTTTACTTTATTATTTTTTTAGTTATTCATATTTTAGCAAGAGAATTATGTATACCGATGTAAATATTGAAATCATTGAAAACCTTTCTTTAGGCAAATTTAAAGAGACTTTATCCTTAATTAATTCTATAAAAAAACAAAGACAACTATCTAATGATGAGCGTATACTTAAAAAATATGCTCGTGTATTTATCTATCTTGATGAAGGTATGTTCATAAAAGGGGTAAAAATCGCAGATGAACTAATAAGTTTTTCAGAAAAAAATGAACATATTCTTGGAATAATTGATGGTATACTTGGTAAAGTTGAGAATTTGAATTGTCTTGGATATCTTAATAAGAGTAGAATCTTATTACATAAAGCTTTCAAATTCTTAAATCAATCAATTCAAAAATTAGATAATATTGAATTTATTAAGAGAAAGGCATATATAAAATTTTTAATGGGTCGGATCTTTGCTGAAAAAGGTAAGATGCTTAAAGCAATCAAGCTTATGGAAGAAAGTTATGAATTAAGAAAAAAAATAGATTATAAATATGGAATGTTATGGTCTTTAATTAATTCTGGTTCATTATTAATGACCATAGGTAAATTTGAAAAAGCAAAAAATAATTTAAACATCGGGCTTTCTCTTGCTGAAGAAACTAATTGTGAAGTTGGAATAATTTGGAGCTTAAATCATTTAGGTGGAATTGAATATCATCTCCGAAATCTGGATAAAGCTATGGCATATGCAGAAAGAGGACTAAGTATTTCGGAAAAAAATGGATATATTCACTCGAGTTCTAATTTATATGATATTATAGGGCATTGCTTAAATAAAAAAGGATTTTTAGATGAAGCCTTAGTATATTTTCAAAAAAGTTTAGGAAATAGAATTGCAAGTAAGTATACATATCTATTAGCTCAATCTTATTATACAATTGGGAATATTTATATCCAAAAAGGTGAACTAAAAGAAGGGTTAGATTATTTTAATAATATTTTAGAAAAACCCGGAATTAAAGAAGATCAAGTCTCTAAACCAGCTTATCTTACAATAATTGGAAGAATTTATGGAGAACTTGGAGATTTAGAAACTGCAAAAAAATATTTGATAGAAGCAATAGATCTCCTAAAAGATAAAGAAGGATATATCTTCCATTATCAAAACTTTAATGTATCTATATCTAAAACTCTTCATGGATTAATTGCTATTTTGATTAGAAGTAAGGAATATAATCTTGTTAATTTCTATATAGAAGAATTAGATAAATTAAGAATACAATATCCAGAAATGAAACAATTTAAACAATTATATCGCTTAGATAGAGCTCTCTTTTTAAAAACAAGTGACCGTCTTATGGAAAAAATGGAAGCAGGAGCGATTTTAAGGAAAATAACTCAGGAAGAAATAATTGATTATGAAACAACTGTTGAAGCAATGACAAATCTATGTGAAATATTAATAGATGAATTAGAAATAACTGGAGATGAGAAGATTCTTAAAGAAATAGAAGAATTGAATGAAAAACTACTTCAAATTGGAAAATCTCAATTTTTATATGAGTTGTTAGCAAAGACATATTTTTTTATGGCTAGAATATCAATATTAAAATTAGAAATAGATAATGCTAAACTATTATTATCAAAAGCTGAGAATATAGCTAATGATCAAGGGTATGAAAGATTAGCTAAAAAAATATTAGATGCTTATGAATCTGTATCAAAAGAAACAAAAAATTGGAAAGATAAACAAGAAAATAACTCCCTTCAAGAAAGAATAGCAAATTCAAGACAAGACTTCTTATTTACTAAATTAGTAGATAAAAAAATTGATGATTTTAAAAAAGCAAATCAGGATTATCCTGTTTATTTAGTAATACTGAGTTCTCGTGATGGTAGATGCTTATATAGTAAATCATTCCAAAAAATGATTCTTAATGAAGATCTTGTAGCAGGATTTATTTCGGCAATTAATATGTTTGGAAAGGAAGCATTCTCTCCCTCTGGAACGATTGATCGAATAAAACATGGTGATTATCAAATTATATTTCAAGTTAGTGATACAATGATATTTGGATATGTATTTAAAGGTAGTTATTCTCGAGCTACCTCTAATCTTAATAATTTTATTCAAACATTTTTCGATAAAAAAAAAATATTATCTTTTATCAATTTAGCAATAAACTCCTTTATTGAAATATCTGATAGTGTTCATTTACAAATAGACAAACTTGTAAAAAATGATTTCCCTACTAATTATAATTGAATTATGAATAAAAAGAAAACGAGTTTATATATTTAGATCTCAATCTTTTTACATAATACTACATTTAGTTAATAGTATAGTTTTATTGTATAATCCATAAGAAATTAAAGTCATCTATAAGTGAAATGAATTGAGTTTGACAAAATCCATAAAGAATTATAGTTTCTTTGAAGCGTGTGAAAGATTTCTTCAAAAAAATATTAATAATAATCTATATATATTCGATAATCCTTATTGTTCAATTAAAAAGGAATCTTCATGTAGTTATAGATTTATCTTTCAGAAAAAAACTTTAATAGAACCTTTTAAATTAATATTATACCACCTATTTAGCGAGATAGGACTTGATTTTTCTATAATTGAGGATAATCTGCAGATTTATATAACCTTAAATTGTTAAAAGCTCTATAATTCTCTTATTTTTTAATATAGTAAATAATGTCATTAAAAAAAAATTTAAAGAAAATTACCAATATATTTCCTTTAAAGTTTTATGATAATCATTAAGTGATTTTATTGAAATCTCTTTATTTTTCATATTTTTTATCGCATTAACTAATGCTTCAGCAAGTTCTAAATTTATAATAACTGGAAGATTATAATCCACTGCCATCCTTCTTATTTTATATTCATCATCCATAATTTCACGGAATTTTTCTTTAAAGGATGTTGGAACAGGAATGTTAATGACTAAATCAATTGCTCCATTTTGAAGGCATCCCATAATATTTGGTTCTTGATCATATTCTCTTACCTTGTAGAGTCTTACTGCATAAATCCCATTTTCTTTAAGTACAGAAGCAGTATCTTGGGTTGCAAATATTGTAAATCCCAAGTCTTTTAGTGTTTTAGCTAATGGCACTATTTTTTCCTTTAGTTCCTTTCCTCCTACTGAAATTAACACATTTCCACCATTCATAGGAATATTCAGTTCTGATGCCTCTAATGATTTTATTAATGCATCAGAAAAATCATCTCCTATACAAGCAACTTCTCCTGTAGAAGCCATTTCTACGCCTAAGATTGGATCTGCTTTATCCAATCTCATAAAAGAAAACATTGGTGCTTTTATTGATACAAAATCTCCATAAGGTAAATTTAAAAGTCTTTCTGGAATGCTCTTTCCCATAAACACTTCTGATGCAAGTCTCATTAAATTTATTCCTCTAGTTTTTGAAACATAAGGCATACTTCTACTTGATCTAAGATTACATTCAATAACATAGACATTTTCTTCCTTTACTAAATATTGTATATTAAAAGGACCTCTTATTTTTAGAGCTAAAGCAATTTTATTTGTGTTA
>CAZBEU010000549.1:0-1668 GCA_964491005.1 uncultured archaeon
TTAAAATTCCAGTAAATAATAAAAGAAACCATAATAGTATTATTGCAAATGTTATAACTTCAAAAAATTCTCATCTAATTGATTTAAAAAAAGCAGTTATTATAGTTAATCATGGTCTTGGTGATAAAAAAGAAACCCTTCAATATATGTACCTCCCTTTAGTAATACAAGGATATATAATTCTTACTTACGATGCAAGAGGACATGGTGAATCAAAAAAAGTAGGAAAAAGAAGTCAATTTATTGAAAGAATTGAAGATTATCAAAAGATAATTAATTGGATTAAAAAACAACCTGAGCTTAAGGAAAAGAACATTTATTCTATAGGATTTAGTATTGGAGGCTTAGTTGCACTATCTGGAAGCTTTACGGATTTAAAAATTAAAAAAATAATTGCAATGTCAGCTATTTCAGATTATAAAAAAACAGTAAGAAGATCAAATCCAATTGTTTTATTAAGTTTTTTATTAAAAGGAATAAAAATTTTTCCGAAAGAAGAAGATATTAATCTATTATCTCCTGGAAGAATCATTAGTAAAGCTAAAACAGAATTATCGAATGAACAATGGAGAAATCTTTCAAAAAGAGTATATCTTATCCATAGTAAAAATGACCAAGTGATTAAATTTCATAATTTTGAAGAGAATATCTCTATATTAGATCTCCCAGAAGAAAATCAATTAATATTTAGAAAAGGAGGTCACACATCCAAAAAGAATGAAATTGCAATAACAGGAGCAATCTTAAGCTTTTTAAAAAATTAAAATAAAGAGAGCATTATTTTTATTGATTCAGTTGCTAATTTTATACTTTGATTTAAACTAAAAATTTTATTTTCAAAATATTCAGATTCTGATTTTGATTTTTGATATTCATCAAAAATGTTGAAGAATTGTTTTTTTGATTCAACTTCTATAGTAAATATCCTTTTACGTTTAGTTGCATCGCTCATTTTTACAAAACATCCATGATCATGAAATTCATGATTAAAAGCAGGATAATATGACTTCCATAATATGCCTTGAAGATTTTCATAGACTTTATTTGATAATCTTTCACAAAAATCTTTACTTTTTTTACTATAACAATAGTAAAAAGGTAATTTTTTTGAATTAGATTTTATATATTTCTGTAATTTTTCATAAACTAATTCTAATTGTTTATTGGTCAGATTGATATGTGTATGATTACTTGATTGATTACATTTTGAAAATAATGGTTTTCTGTGATAAGGAATGTTATATAATTTCATTACATTTAGTATAATCCCTTCCTTTAACCAATGATCAAATTTATACCTTATTGAATCATGAGAGAGATTCTCTAATAGATGTTTTGGAAATTTTTCTAATAAAGAGGATTCATGAAAATCTAAAATACTAATTGTAATATCTTGTTCATCCCAATATTTTTGAAGTATTTTTTTCACAATTTTTACATGTTCAGGAAGAGAATATCCTCTTCCATCTTTTTTACTTAACGAATGTTCAGGTGCAAAACCTCTTCTCCAAAATCTATTAAGATTTGCTCCATTTTTTAAATAATATCCTGATTTATTATTTGGACGAGGATTTAAAAATCCATAAGGATTCATGATCGGAAAAAAAAGTATATCTTGATTTTTATTTATATAACTATCCAAATTTATTTTGTTATTTACAATTTTAT
>CAZBEU010000550.1:0-4020 GCA_964491005.1 uncultured archaeon
TTGAGGGACCTTCGATTTTTCATCCACGAGATGTTCGGCACGTCTCATGCGATATAATTTTCCAGAAAAAGAATGTACGATGGCTACTAAATCTTCTACCAGTTCACTTTCTGGGGTCTTGTCATCTAATTCATTCACGCAGATGATGGACACGTTAAATTCTGAAAAATAGGCTTCTAAATACCTGAAACCAAATCGAGTGAGCCTATCCTTAAAATTGATGTATATCGTAGAAAATCGCCCCCTCTTGGCATCGTGTATCCTCTTCCACAGTCCTTTCCTGTTCATGTTCAAGCCTGAACCCACGTCTTTATAGATTTTATAAATTACGTCTTCTTATTTTATTGCGTGGGCACTTACCTTTTCTACTTGCCGGTCTAAATCGCCGCGCTTGGCTTGCTTGTGGCTTGAAACACGACCATATAGTGCACAAGCGTGGGGAGTCACTTCTCTTTCCTCTCCCGTTCTATGGCTTCCTTCTTCAAGAATCCGAAGTAATTCATTTAGTGGGAATCTCCGATGACCTCCTACGGTTCTATAACATGCGATCTTCCCCTTGACATCCCATCTCCTGAGCGTTTTCACGCACACCCCTAAAAATGTGGTTGCCATTCCAATTGAATACATGAATTAACCCATTTGCATGAGATATTAAAATAAAGTAGTCATTGAGATGATACAAGCGTTTAAATACAGTCCAGTTTTGTCAAGAAATCCCTTAACTATGAATTTACACTTTTTTTTTAAAAAGTTATAAAAAAATTGTAATTTTTTACATATAATTAAAAAGGTAAAAGGCTAAATATCTCTCATTCATATAAAAACGTAAGATAATTGTAATCAATGTTAAGACATATTTAATTAGTTGATATTATTCTTTTCTAATTTTAAATTCTTTATATTTTACTTACAAATAATAAAAAATTCTTTCTTGATTTTAATAAATGAAATATTTTCAAAAATCTTATTTCTTATGCTATATTTTTTACATTGTATAATCTAATTATTGAAATGTAATGAAAATTTAAATGGCTAAAATAACTTTTTTAGGAAGTTGCAGAGAAGTTGGGCGCTCCGCTATTCTTGTAGAATCTAAAAATGGAGATCAATGCGTCCTTGACTATGGTGTGAGATTCACTGATGATGATAGATTACCTTTTGAAACAGACTTGAATAATTTAAAAGCTGTAGCTCTTACTCATTGTCATATTGATCATTCTGGTGCAATTCCATTCTTATATAAAAAAAAAAAGCACATACCATTATTAACCAATTATGTTACTCTTGATATTATTGAAAAACTTATAAATGATATGTTGAGAATCTCAAAATATCCATACCCTTTTGGATATCATGAATTAAATCATATGGTAAATAATACTTTTTTTTTGAAAAATGAAATTCGTCATAAAATTGCAGATGATTTTTATTTAACTTTTTATGATGCGGGTCATGTACCTGGAAGTGTTTCTATACTGGTTGAAGTAGATGGAAAAAGACTATTATATACTGGAGATATAAATAACACTAAAACAAATCTTGTCAATTCAGCAAATGCGGCTCAAATTCCAAAAATAGATACAGTTATCGTTGAATCTACATATTCTTTAAGAGAACATCCTCCAAGATCAGAATTAGAACAAGATTTTGTTGAAGAAGTCTTAGATATTACAGAAAATGGTGGTAATGTATTAGTCCCTGCTTTTGGAGTTGCTAGATCTCAAGAAGCAGTTATGATTTTAGATAAATATCAATATAATGGCAATATTTATCTCGATGGAATGGCTAAATTAATTTCTAAAATTTACTATAATCATCCTGATACATTAAAAGATAAAAACTATTATAAAAAGGCTTTAAAAAAAGTAAAATTTGCTAATGGAATCAAAAAAAAGAAGGAATATCTAAAGAAACATGGTGTTATTATTTCACCTTCAGGTATGTTAAAAGGAGGTTCTGCTCTTAAATACATTAAACCTATTTTAGAGGATTATAACTCTGCAATATTTATGGTTGGATATCAAGTTGAAGGAACTCCTGGAAGAAATTTATTGGAAAATAAAATATTTGAATTTAAAGAATTTGATGAAAAAAGAAATACAAATTATGATTTAAGCATTGAAGCAAAATGTAAGGTTAAACATTTTGATTTTTCAAGTCATGCCGATGGTAAAGGATTACAAGATTATATTGATAATTTAAATTTTATCAATAATGGAAAACAAATATTTTGTGTACATGGAGATCAAGAGTCAACAACGTATTTAGCCCGCAAATTAGTAGAAAAGAACTATAATTCAGTTGCACCAGAGATAGGGGAAGTATATTCTTTATAATGTTTTTATTTTAGTTGTTTTCCTATAATTTTATTACAATTTTCTAGAAATTCTCCAATTTTTTCAATAGGAACTTTTGTTCCTGCAGCAGGTGGATGTCCCCCTCCTAAATTTTCAAGGTTTAATTGTATTAATGCTTCTCTTATCGCCTCTGATAAATTAATCCCTTTTTCGACAATCGATTCATGGGCTCTAGATGATATTTTATACATTCCTTCTTCCATTCTTATTGCATACCCAAATAAAGGTTTATTTTTTTTTACAATTTCTGTATCGTCATGAATAAGCATTGATGTGATTGTACCAATTATATTTTCAGGAACTTTATCCGCACCAAAGAAATATTGAATAAACTCCTCCTCCTTGATAATATTTTCTTCCTTTATCCAAGTTAAAGCGCTTAATAACATTCTCTTATAGTTTTCAAGGTTTTTAATCGCTTGAACATATGCTTTATTTCTATCCCCCATAGCTATTGCGATACCGATTGATGCATTATTGGTTCTTCCACATGAATTTAAGATATTTGAAAAATCACTGATATCATGCAAAACTGAACCAATTTTCTCATCTTTTAGTAAATATCTCTTAATAATCAGTTTATTAATAATTTCACTTGGGTCTATATTTGATTTTATTGATGTATATTCAATCAACGCTGAAGTTAATTTTTGTTTTTCTTCTTTATTTAGGTCTATCAGTGTTTTCATTGATCCGTCGTTCTTTTCTATTAAAATACCTAATCTTTTTAAGAATTTAAGCGTCTTATTTGGATCTTTATTAAGTCCTGGTAATCTTAATTCTGGTGAATAGGCAAGAGCTTGATTTAATGGTTTGATTCTAGAAAGATTTATATCATCTAAAATTTCTATTATGTCATTTTCTTTTGCATCGTCTAATATTATTTGGTTTAGACCAATGAAAGATTTATTATCTCCCTGGTTTTGAACATCTCCATTAGCACCTACTAAAGCAATTTTTGATAGATCTGTATTCTTCTTATCTATACATTTTGCGAAAAAATAACACATACCTGAACCAGATATCTCATTACTGCCATCAAAACCATAAAAATATGGATTTATATGCCATTTATATGTATCTTTATAAATTTCTTGTATTTTATCAATTTCTTCCTTATTTTTAATATTTTGTGGTAAATGGTGATCAAATATTAAAAAAGGATTTTTTATATTCTTTTGTAATTCTAAATATTGTCCACTTCCAAAATCAGAAAAAATTAGAAAATTCTCGCCAGATTCAGTTTCATTATCTATTTTTCTGATATTATCCAATTCCAATTGTTTTAATACAGTAATTTGAAAAGGAATATTCTTATTATATAGTGTTTTTCCTAGAATGGCTCCTGCTGATAATCCATCAGCGTCTAAATGGGTATAAATCTTTATAAGATATTTTTTTTCATCAATTATTTTAAGAAAATAGTCTTTGATTTTATTCAGATCAGTTATAAATTTTTTAAACCTATCAGAAGTTGAATTCATTTTTAAATCAATAAAGTATTCAATTGCATAATAATAACTAAAAAAGTATAAGAACTCTTATAATATTAATTTAAATTTAGGTTTTTACAGAAAAACCTTTCGGATATGATACTTAAAAAAATTATAATTATTCGAAAATATATCCTTTTTTTATCAACCCTTATTTGTATTGAAATTGC
>CAZBEU010000551.1:0-2329 GCA_964491005.1 uncultured archaeon
AAAAAAAAGAAAAAGAATTAATCTTTTATTTTAGCTGCTTTTTTTTGTTCTAAAAATGTATTTTCTAAAACTGTTAGGTATTCAGATAAAACTTTATCCGCTTTTGACTTTTGTACATATTCTCTTTTTATTATATTCAATATGTATTTTGGAAATATCTTGTTTACATAGAAATCTGATAATAATGCATAATATTCATTGTTATCCTTATCTTGAAATACTTGAATCATTTGATTATTCCATAATTTTTTAAGTACATCACTAACATTTTCTACTCCTTTTTTTTTGAGTTTCTCTAACTCACTCCTCGTTACAACTGCTGTACGTAATAATCTAATTGTTTCATAAACCTCAGGATCACTTAGAATATTAATAATATTTAAATTATCTTCCTCTGAGGGGCTATAATTCTGGAAGAATTTTCGACATTCAACAATAAAATCTTCTGATAATTGGGCTGGTAATCCTTTTTCCGCAGGATTATTAATTAATTCTTCTGGTGGGACTCGCATCATAAAGATATCATTCGTAAGAAATATCAACTCTGAGGGCATACCTTTAACAGATGCTTCTTTGATAATTTCTTGTTTTATAAGCTCGATTACTATACCCTCTAAATCAACAAAACCATGCTTATATTGATCTTTCAACCAAATACCTAATTCTGATTTTGAAATCACACCTTCTTCTCTTAATCGTTTAATAATCATGCGTTTTATTTCTTCTCCATATGTAATTGCCAGTTTTTGTTCTTCTCTATATGTAGGATATACAGATAATCTACGAAATAAGGTTGGTACCATATTTAAATATACATCGTCATCTATGTTCAAAAGGACCGTTCTTGCAACATCGGTTAACCCTCCCTCATATGCATCAGGATCTTCATCAATATTTAATAATAGAATCAAATAATAACCTGTATTTGGTCCCGTATAGTATGAAGCAATATTTAATGATCCAATCATTAAACTTATCATTCCCGATTCTCCTCCATATTCATGAGTTGAATAGATCTGCATAAGTGTTTTATCATTTATAGAAATTTCCGCAGGGAATTTCGCTAAAATTTCTGTACCTATTCTTTCATCCCATCTCATAATCACAATACCAACTGGCATTATTTAACACCTCCAGATTTTTTTTCTTCAGATTTTTTCATTTTTTTTCCCTCAAGCCTTAAAGTATCTTCTAAAGATAATCCAAGTTTTTTCCATTTATCTCCAAGAATTTTTGCAATGAAAAATTCTTTAGAGGGATATAGAGTAGAATCAGAAATTGTTTTATTTGAATTAATTTCTTTCTTTAATTTTTTCGATTTCTTAATAAACTCTGGGATTCTTGCTATTTGGATATATCTATATCCCAGTAAACTCCCAGTTACTGCACCAATACCTATAACTATCATTAAAAAGTAGAAGATTGGAAATCCCGGAATAATTTCTATCATCCCAACTACGATATTAAATTCAAAATCTATTGTTTCATAATTCTCTTTTTCAATTATGATTAAAGCAACAAAACTCTTAGGAATAAAGAATGTATCTATTCCACTTGTAGAGAATTCAAATCTATAAATACCCTCTCCTAAATTTATTGCATTTATAGGATTGTATCCTTGAATTACTAAAGTAACATTTGCATCAGTGAGAGGATCACTTGTCAAGAAATCTACTATATTTAATTCCAATATAAGATTATTTCCCTGTGCTATATTTAGCTGTTTTGAAGGAAAACCAATTATATCTTTGTTTATTGGTCGGGGAACAATAGTAATAGTTATATCCGCAAATTTAATTAAATAATTTTGTTTTTGTAAATAGACTGCTATTGAATATCTATCAACTGTTTGCAATTCTGTGTCAAAATCTAAAATATATAAATGATCTGGTGTTTCAACTAAAAATCCAATGCCTTCATTTCCATCTCCATATAGGAAATTTCCATCATCATCTAATCTGTTCCACTCATAATATTTAGTATCACAATCACTAATCCTTATTTCATTAATTGTATCATTATACTCGAAGATATAATTTTTTGCCTGTAAAACTGGAATTTCATCTATTATTTTTTCTCTAGATTGACCATTAATAATGGTTGGTATCGGTTTTATATCTAGTAATATTTCATAATCATCAATATATGTATAGTTGTCTTTATTTGCTGTTATTTCAATCTTGTATTGATCAATATTTGGAAATATAGAGGTATCAATTGTGAATGTATAATATCCTGGGGATATTGGATCCTCATTAATTATATCTGAAAAACCAATTAGATCAGGAATATTATATGTTAAATATGCTCCAGTTATTCGCTGTGATGG
>CAZBEU010000552.1:0-2610 GCA_964491005.1 uncultured archaeon
TTTTATTCTTTCCATAATAGCATCTTTACCTTCACTCCAATCATAAAATCCTTTACCGGTTTTTTGTCCAAGATGTCCATTATTATAGAGTTCAGTAAATTTTTTACCAGGATCAAAATCGGGAGATAAGGTTTCTTCGTAATATTTTAAGACATGATAAGCTGTATCGATTCCTACAAAATCCATAAGTACACATGGAGGCATAGGCATTTTTCCTGCAGCATCAGCATCTAATTGAGACCAATCTAATCCCTTTTCTGCACATTGATCAAAACACCATCCCAAATAAAGTTGAACAGGTCCATTCATTCTATTTACGATAAATCCAGGACTATCTTTTAACACAGGAGCAATAAATCTAGGCCCTCGAAGACAAGGTAATTTTTTAGCAACTGTAATTGCAGTTTCAAAAGTTTCATCAGAAGTATCTTTACTTCTGATAACTTCAATTGCTCTCATTAAAGGAACAGGATTAAAGAAATGCATTCCACATACTCTATCTGGTCCTTTAGTTTCTTTACCTATTTCGGTTATACTCATAGTTGAGGTATTTGAAGCGAAAATAATATGATCTGGGCCATTTTCCATAACAGTTTTACATACTTGTTTTTTTATATCTAGTTTCTCAATTACAGCTTCAATAACAAAATCAACATCTTTTACTGCTTGAGGTAAATCAATTGATTTTGATAATTTTGCTAATAAATCTTGAGTTGTTACTTCAGGGCCTAATGTTCCCTTTTCTTCTACCTTCTTTAAGCTTTTTTCAATACTCGCAGCAGATTTATCTACAAATTCTTGTTTGATATCAACAATTTTTACTGTATATCCAGCCATTAATGCTACTTGTGCTATGTCTGTACCCATTAATCCAGATCCTATAATTGCGATAGTTTTAATTTCAACCATTTTAATTCACTATTTATTCAAATATATTTAATTTTAGATTGCATGTTATTTAATTAAAAAACCATTTTAATCTTTCTTATTCTAATAAATTTTAGACTACTGATTACTAACAAAATTGGCTTTATTTTCCTATTTTAATAAAATAATTCTAAAAAGAAAAAAAAATCAATGTAATACCAAATAATAAAAGAAAGATAAACATTAGAGATATAAAGAAAAAAAAACTTCAAAAAATGTTAATTTATAGTCTAACTGAAAAGGGATATTTACGAAGAATTAAAAATGTCAATTTTCTAGAAACAGCAGTATATCTCATAGACGATGAAAAAGCAATATATCTCTGGTTAGGAAAGGAAGTTTCAGAAGCGAAGAAAACAAAATGTATAGAAAGAGCTGAGAAATTAAATTCTGAAAGAAATAATTCAGCATTACTTCAAATTATTAATCAAAATAGAGAGTATGGTTCTTTTCTTTCTATAATGGAAATATTAAAAAAAGATAAAATAGAAGAATCTACTAAAAAACGTGAAGAATTAATAATTGAATTCGATGACACGATTGAACTAATAGAAGCAGGATTAGAACCAGACTTAGAAGCAGAGATCACTCTTTTAGCTCATCAATATTCAAAAAAAAATCTAAACTATGAAGTATTATGTAATAATTTAGCAAAACTACAGTTAAAATTACAAAAAAGGAGTAAAAATTATACTCAAAAAGAGCTAGAAAATAAAATTCAAGAAATTTTTAAATCATCATCATCTTATGAAGAATTATGTTGGTTAATCGCAGAATTAGAGATTCTAATGACGAAATATTCTTTAGGTAATTAGATATTCAAATTTTATTTTTAGATTTTAAACTTACAAGTGGTTTAATAATAATATGGAACTTTCATAATCTAAAGGACTTATCTCTCTGATGGAAGTTGTAAAAATAAATGAAATTTAGGGATTAGTTTTAATGAATTTTCTTATCTATATCACCTTATGAAGGAGGTAAAAACATATCCGCTGGATTTTAATAGGTCTCAATCTTTTTTTTTTGGACTTTCATAATTTCTATTAGAGTTCCTCTTAATTAGATATGCACCAAAAATAGAAAATCCACCACTAATAAATGGAAGAATAAATCCTACTCCTAAACCTAAATTTGTCCAAAAGTTCGTATATTTATACATCCCGGGATAGATACTAAGAGAATCAGAAAGATATATATTAAAACTTATATCTATGAGAATCGCATAGCTAAGTATTATTATTATCGTCGAAATACCTATATACTTCAGCGAGCGAATTTCGATTACTCCATTTTTCATATTAAAAAAGAGCCAAACAAATAAAAATGCTATTATTAAAAGCATTAAGAAACATATGATTGATATAATTAATGGAAATATATTACCTAATAAATGATCTATAAAAAAGATTTCATTCTCATGAATATAATAATAATTCATTCCAGTACTTACCACCCCCCAAATCCAAAGATAGTTATATCCCATAAATTAGAAGTACCAGCACATAGAGCTAGAAATGAAATAAATAACAAAATACCACTAATTAGAGGGAACCATTTAAAATATTTTTCGTCTATTGGTATTTAAAACAGATATTTATTGATTTTTTTTTAATAATTTTAGTTATCTTAGATATTATTTTTATTTATCTTTTGAGCCTCAAGAATACCCCTTCCTTTAGG
>CAZBEU010000553.1:0-1729 GCA_964491005.1 uncultured archaeon
AAGGGATGGAGATGATTTTTTTGATTTTTATAAAAAATTATAAGTTTTTATAAAATTTCAATGAAGAGTTGAAATAATATAATGTCATAGTAAAATATAACAATAATAGTATTTTATCTTTAAATAATACAATAGATATAAAAAAAGATCAAGATGTTAGATTTTAATGCAGGTCAAGTTAAATTAATTGATAGAATCCAAAGTACTTGGTTGGTTAAGAAAGGATTTCCCCACATGCAAGAAAAGGGAGTAATAATGGATGTTACTAATGTAGAACAAGCTCAAATAGCAGAGCAAGCTGGAGCTGTAGCTGTAATGTTATTAGACAAATTACCTTATGATATAAGACAAAGTGGGGGTATTGCCAGAACTGCTTCAGTTACATTATTTGATGAGATTCGCGAACATATTTCAATCCCTATTATGATGAAATGTAGAATTGGTCATATTGGTGAAGCTCGTATTTTGGAGGCTGCTGGAGTAGATACAATAGATGAAAGTGAAGTACTTACACCTGCAGATACTGAACATCATATTTGGAAGCATGATTTTAAAGTACCTTTTGTATGTGGATGTACTGATCTTGGAAGTGCGTTAAGAAGAATAGAAGAAGGAGCAAGTATGTTACGTTCTAAAGGAGAACCAGGTACTGGTGATGTTAAACATGCTATTGTTCATTTTAATAAAATAAAAGAACAATTAAGATTGATTACGGCCTCAAAAGATGAACCCTCTGAGTTAATTAAATATTCACGAGAGTTTAAAGTAAGTTTTGATATAATTCAATTGACTGCAAATATGGGAAGATTGCCAATCACTATCTTTGCTGCTGGAGGTATTTCATCTCCTGCGGATGCTGCATTTATGATGAGTTTAGGATGTGATGGAATTTTTGTTGGTTCTGGTATATTTAAAGCTACAGATCCTCAATCAAGAGCAGAAAGTGTAGTATTAGCTACAAGTTTTTGGGATGATCCTGAGATCGTATTGAAGGCTCAAAAAATGGTATCTGAAGATAAAGCAATGGGTGGAATTGATATGGAAACAAAACCATCAAGTGAGCGTTGGGAAATAAGAGGTTCAGATATATAATGGTAGTTATTGGAATTTTAGGATTACAAGGAGACATACGATTTCACGAAGAGATCTTAAAAGAAGTATATAATAAACAAAATATTTCTGATGGAAAAATAACAATAGTAAAGCAAACAAAAGATCTCAATAAAGTCGATGGAATTATAATCCCTGGAGGCGAATCTACTGTAATTGGGATTTTAGCTGAGAAAGTTGGACTATTTAATGAATTGAAAGAGAAGATATCTAATGGATTACCTACTTTAGGATCTTGTGCTGGATTAGTATTTCTGTCAAATGAAGTATCTGATAGAATAGTTGGTTCTGTTAATCAACCTATCTTAAAGGTATTAAACGTAATTACTGAAAGAAATACTTTTGGCGCTCAAAAGGAGAGTTTTGAAGCTGACTTAAATATTTCTATTTTAGGTGATAAACCTTTTAGAGGAATTTTCATAAGAGCTCCAACCGTTAAAAAAGTTGATTCTGGAGTTGATATCTTATCAATGTTTGATGATAAAATTGTCGCTGTAAGACAAAATAATATTATCGCATTATCATTTCATCCAGAACTCAGTAATGATACAAGAATTCATGAATTTTTTGCAGAAATGATAAAAAAAAACTCTTAGTTTTTTTATATTACTAATAATTT
>CAZBEU010000554.1:0-4995 GCA_964491005.1 uncultured archaeon
TTGAAAAAGAGCATCATTTCCCGCTAATGAATCTCCGACAAAGATTTTCAAATCAGGTTCTGCAATTCTGCAAATTTTTTCAATTTCTCGCATTAGATTTTTATCAGTAACTTGTCTTCCAGCTGTATCGACCAATACAACTTGAACATCCTTAGCCTTAGCATGATCTATTGCATCATAAGCTACACTTGCAGGATCTGATTTATATTGATGTTTAATCACCTTTATACCGACTTTATCCATATGATAAGATAATTGTTCTATTGCTCCAGCTCTAAATGTATCAGAAGCCGCAGCAATGACATTGAAATTATTTTTTTTTAAAAAATGCGCTATTTTAGCCATAGTAGTTGTTTTCCCAGTACCATTTACACCCAAGAAAACGATTACATAGGGGAGCTTTTTTTCATTTTTTTTTTTAATTTCTTCAAGAATATCAATCACTTTTTCAGGAGTTAAAACAGAAGATATTATTTCTTCTAATGTTTTTGATAACCGATCTTTGACTGAATTAAGTCTTCCGATTTGCTCACCTTTAAATGAATCAACTATTCTACTACATATTAGATCTGCTGTCTCCATAGCTACATCATTACTAATAAGGAGAATTTTTAGATCTTCAATAGAATTTTCTAACTTCTTTTCTGATAAAGTTTTTTTGATAAAAGCATTAAATGCATTTTTCAATTTATCGAGCATAATATTATCAATTTATTTTTTTTAAAATAAGAGATTTGATTTTATCATTAAAACTAATTATTGTTGAGAGAGATTTTGCTGAAATTGTTGAGAAATACTTCTTAAACTTATATCAATTTTTTTTATCTCTTCTTGTAAATATCCCATTTGATTTTTATGTTGATCAATAAGTTTATCAAGATATTCTAAAGTTTTTTCTATATTTCTCTCTACAACTACATCACCACTCACGGAGAGCAGTATTTTTTCAGGTTCTTTAATTAATGCTTTTAGATTAACCATTCCACCAACTGGAACGAGGATTTCATCCCCATCATTAACACTTTTTAGATTTTCAACGGTGGTTTTTGTATTTATTAAATTACTGTATGAAGCATTAATTAATTCAAGATTTTGCATATACATTTCTTTTTGTTCTTTAATAAATTGAATCTGATATGCTAACTCTTGAGAATTTTGAGATTTTTCCATATTTAATCAAATCTTGATTCTTATTTAGATAATTCTTTTATAAGATAATCTTCACATTCTTCTAGCTTTATTTCTTTTACTTCTTCTATTTTTATTTGACGTCTATATAATCCTATAGAAGATATTTGAGATAATGCTTTTTCGATTGCATCTTCTTTCTTTAATGCTCGAATTTCTTTTCTAAATAGATATTGCTTGTATTTTTTATTATATGTTCCTATTATTCTGAATATTTTAATCTCTGACATTATAAAGCAATTTGTTTAATTATTTTAATTATAAAAATAGAAATATAGCATTTCTAAAAAATTATTCTAATATCAAATTTGATTTTGAAGAAATTAAATTGATATTAAAATATATATTTTTTAATGATTTAGCTCTTTTCTCCTTCAAGCCAATATTTCCAATGATTATTTAACTCTAAGATTGAATTGTATAGCTCTATTTTACCTATTTCTAAAACTTTTAATATTATTTGAAAAACTTCTATATCATTTGGACTTTCATTGTATAAATCAAGATGATAATATTCCTCTAATTCTAAAACAATGGAATATATTCAGAGATTCTTTCTCTTATTTCTCTCTCAGTTCTATTAAATAATTTTTAATATTCTGGGATAGTGTTATCAAAATTATTAACAATATTATAAAATATGGTAATATTCTTCATTATAAAACATAGTTTTGAAATCTCTAAATATATTTTTTGATTCGTTATAATTGTAAAACATTAGTTAAACGCATCATCTCAGGCCCAGTACTAAATGATCCAAATATTCCACTCTTATCATTTACAACTGCTCCTGAACTTAAATAAGGAATTCCTCTATTGATTGTGCTAACATCTGTTTCAACCCTAAGAACAGAAGAAATAAAATCGATTTCATCATCATTTGCTAATGGATGAACCAAACATCCTTTATTATTTGCAATTCCGATTGATCCTGGTAAAGAACTTCCAGCAAAATCAAAAATTACAGTCTCAACGTTAAGTACTTCAGATATTTTCTTTTTTTGCTCTTTTAATAAAGAACTTATAATTGCTCCTTTATCATTACATAGAATTAAATTTCCAAAAGTATTATCTCCACATTCTAAAGTTCCGATTTCAAAAGGTTTTTCTCTTTCTTTAGAAATTATCTCGAGTCTATTAAGTTCATCCTCTCTGATGATTGATGGTAATATAATTCCATGAGTATTACTTTTTGAATACACACCTATAAGGCGAGAGTTATTTATCGTTATCGAATAAAAATCAATTTCAAATACCTTTTTAAATCTATTTCTATAAGTATCAATTAAATCTGGAGGATGTAATAGATACGAATTATTAGCCTCTAAATAAACACCTATTAAACTTCCACCAAATATTTGTGCTTTAAGGATTGTCATTATTAATTAACCTACAAATTTTAAGATCTAAGAAAAAATATTAGAAATTTAGTTTGAAAATATAAAAAATATGTTATTTGAATAGATAAACCACAACAAGACCGTCAGAGTTTTTTGTAGCACGTACTTTTATCTTTCTAGGAGGTTTTTGAATTCCTCTTTCCCATATTTTTTCATTTACTTCTTGGCTTATTACAAGATATTCAGGTTTAAAGTGCCTTTTCATATATTCTCTTAAATATCTTATAGATTTTTTAGCCCATTTTGTTCTAGGACCTTTTCGGGCCTTACTTAAGGGGATTGTATAGACGCGTTCATCAATAATTTCTTCTTCTGGAGCTTCTTCTTCAACTTCTTCTATTTCTTCTTCTTCAAATACTTCACCTACTTCCTCTTCAGTAGATACATCTTCTAAATCAAACTCTTCAATTTCTTTAATATCAGCGTCTTCTTTGCTATCTTTTGTTTCTTCTAGTTCTTCTTCAGTTTCAGATAGTTCCTCTTCTAAATCATCCAGATTAATTTCCTTTCTTTTTTTTGCCATATTATCACCAATTATGATTATTATAATAAATTAATCTCTCTTTAATTTTCTATTTCTCCATTCTCTACGAGAATATGGACTAGTTCTAACTTTTTTTCCTGTTTTCATCGTAACCCATGTTGGAATTGAGCTACTCTGGTTCATTTTTTTACCCCTTCGTTTCTTTGATGGATAATCCTTATTTCTTGCCAATTTATTTCACTCTATTTATTATAAGTTTTTAATATTAAAATCCTTTTTTTTATTAGAATTTGTGATTTGTTCCAAAAGATTTTTAAAAGCTTTGTCAGATAGTTGTCCCCTTATTTTTCCCATTTTATATAATTGAATAAGTTGTAATTCAATTTGCTCTGCAAATTCGGGTTTAACCATTCTTATATTTTCTAATCTCTGTCTACCTTCTTGAGATAAAACTTTGCGCATTAAATTATACTTTTTTTGTTCAAAAGCTTTCTGTTGCTGATTTTCAATATTTTGCTGAATTGCTTGTTGCTGCATTTCAGCTATTTTTTTTTTCCGTATTTCTTCCAATCTCTCGTCATCACTCATAATAAATCATAAAAAAAGTTTTATTCTTATGAAAGTTATTGATTTTTTTGTCTTAATATTTCATATGATGTTCTCTCTAGTAGACTTATTCCCTCAGGAGTGCAAGTTCTGCCAATTTTATCTTGATGGGATAATAATTTTGCTTGTTCTAATTGTTGAAGAGCTACACGTATGATTTTTCCTGCGGCTCTAGCGCTTTTTTTTTTTCCTTGTCTGTGTTTATTCTTCCCACCATAAAGCTTTCTAAGTTTATTCACTCCGATTGGACCATATTTTCTGACCTTTCTGAGTAATGATGCGCATCTAATATACCAAAATGCTTCGGTATCCGATGGTGCTAACTCTTTAAAGTAAGCGGTCTTCCAAAATTCACTTCCTTCAGGAGGTTTAATAGAAGTATATTCTTTCAATTTTCCAGCTATAACTTCATTGAGTTTATTTGGTTCAACGATATAAATAGACATGCTAAAATCTTTAATTTATAAGTTCTTAAATAGTATATAATATTGAATTTAATATTTAATAAATTAAAAATTTTGCGATCTTAAAGGTCTTTAATGATGGATTTAAAACAAAAATTCAAGGAGGTAATGTTAGGCCCTCCACATTGTATTTTAGGGAAGAAAGGGATAATGATGAACGAAGGTTTTATTAGTCATATAGAGGATTTATTAAAAAAAAATAAAATAATAAAAATAAAACTCCTAAAAACTTCGATTAATAATATGACTCTAAAAGAGATTGCAGATAAAATTACAAAAGATACAAATTCCTATTTATTAGATATCCGTGGTAGAACACTTATAATCTCTAAAATAAATATAGAATAAATCCATTTTAGTTCTAAAAAATGCCAAACTTCAAAAAAATTGTTAAAAAATTAGCTAAAAATCGAATGTATTATCTATTTAATTTAGCTAATGAAATTTTTCATGAAAATAAAGAGCTTGCAAATATCTATATAGATTTAGCAAGGAAATATGCTAAAAGGGCAAGACTAAAAATACCAAAAAATTGGCATGGAAGAATATGTCATGGATGTAAAACCCTTCTTTCTCCTGGAAAGAATGCTCGAATTAGAATGCAATCAAGAAAGGGCAAAGCTTCTCATATATCCATTACTTGCTTAGATTGTAATCATATTACAAGATATAATATAAAGAAAAAAAGTGGACAAAATAAGAATTTCACATTAAAATGACACTCACAATTATTTTAGTAGAATGTGGTTTAGAACTTATTCCTAAATCTATTGAAAATGCTCCTGCTGTAAAAAAAAATGTATCAGCTAATAACTTTTCAAGCCAATTACTAGACAATGCGCTCCATCATTCT
>CAZBEU010000555.1:0-4552 GCA_964491005.1 uncultured archaeon
ATCTATTATTTCTATTTTTTTTTCAATACAATTTCTGAGATCTTTTAAAATATAAGGATGATTTTTATAGAAAATTTTTGCGCTATTTCCTAAAAAATCATTAATTTTACCTTTAGTAGTTAAAAATGCAGTCTCATTATACCCAAATAATAATAAAATATCCTCTTCCATTTTCCAAATATGCATCGGAAAGGGAATTGAATTAAAATAATCTAAGAATCTTTCATTAAAATAGAAATTATCATGCATAAAAGCCAAATGTTTAGTATCACGTTGATTTTTGTCTAGAAAATTTAAATTAAAATTAAAACTAATAAATAAATTAATAAGCTAATATTTTAACTTTTTTGATTTTTCACATATAATTTAACATATAAACGATAAAAAAGAAAAGAGAATTTAAATTAATTTTATTTTAATATGGAAAACGAAAATCAATTGGCTAATTGGATCAAATCAAATTATATAAAAATTATTATTTTTGATTTTGATGGTACATTGTTAGATATACAAGAAATATTAAGGAAATCTATAATAGAAATATTTGAAGAATTTAACATAAAAACGGATATTGATTTAGCTTTACAAGAAATTGGTTCAATTTTAGAATCAATACAAGGATATCCAATTCCAAAAATTATTTTGCAATCACATAAAATTTTTAAATTTATAAAGTCTCTAGAACATCTTGATTATTTAAGAAAATTAGAAATAGCAACCAGAATATATGCAAAATATCTTGAATATGAGAAAAAAGCACCACTTTTCCCTGGTGTTAAGACTTTACTTTCTAATCTAAAAAAAAAGTATGATCTCTATATAATATCTCATAGCAAAACGGAAAATGTACTCAATCATTTGCAAGAAAATGAAATAAATAAATTTTTCAAAGGAGTATATGGATCAGATAAACTTCCATCGTTAAAACCAAATCCGGCAGTATTAGAACCTATATTCAGCCAGTATAGAAAATTAGATAAAAATTCTTTCTTAATAATTGGAGATATGCCAACAGATATTGAAACGGGTCAAGAAGCAGGAATATGGACAATAGGAATTCCAAGTGGAATTAGTGATAAAAATTTATTATTAGATTATCAACCAGATTTAATTCTTGATAATATCATTGAACTTTTTACTCTTTTCGATATAGAATCTGAAATTAAAAGTTGATTTTCATTATTATTATTTGTTTTAAATATTCTTAATAAATCATACTATACAGATTTGCAATCTTTTTATTAGCTTTTTATAGTTTCAGATGTTATATACCTAAAATCTTAAATTAAACAAATAGCTATTTAAATAAATATAACTTTTAAGGTTTTCAATATTATTATCCTTATTAATAATTTAATGAAGTGAACAAATTATGGTTATTGAAAAAACCATTTTAGATAAAATCGAAAAAGAGATAGAAGAGAAATCAATAGCAGAACATGAAGAAGAAGAGCAAGTGGTTTCTCATGAGATACAGTGGAAGAAACCTCATCAAAATTTTCTATATAACTTATTGAAATTCAATCCTATCGATCCTTTAAATGATTTTTATCATAAAGTAATTGAACATTTTGGATTAGTTGAAAAAGAACAACGCCTTCAATGGTGGGCCGCTAATATTTGGGTAAAGCAAGCAGCCCGATTAATGTGGAGATATGATGCAACATATGAAGATGGAGAACTCTTTCCGGACTATGGAGGAGGAATAGTTGTAAGTAATCATGAAAGTCATCTAGATCCATTTTTTACGGGATGTGCTTGTAATAGTAAAATTAATTATATGAGTAAAGATGATAATTTTAAAACACCAATTGTTCGAGCATTATTTAAAAATTTAAGTGCTTTTTCATTAGGAGAAAGAGGTAATAAAGAATCTGTAGAAAAAGCATGGGCTTATGCTAAAAAGAAGATTCAAGAAGGAGAATGGATCGGATTATTTCCGGAAGGCACACGTAGTATGGATGGAGAAATGGGAGACTTTAAAACAGGAGCTGTTCGATTAGCAGTTGAATGTGGCGTACCTATAGTACCTATGGCCATTCTTGGCTCAAAATATGCTCTTCCAAAGGGAAATTTAATCGGAACTCCAGTTCAAGTTCGCGTACGAGTAGGAAAAGCAATTTATTATGATGAATATAAAGGAAAACTAACACCTAAAGTAGCTAAACAATTAACAGCAGATCTTAGACTAAAGGTACTTGATTTACTTGAAGGAAGAGGGAACTTTTCAAAAATTAAACGATCTTTTGAAGAGAAAAAAGAAGAACTTTCAATTGGATCTCCAAAAGATAAAAAAAAAGAAGAACAAAAATCAAAAAATTTTAACTATTGGATGAAATATTATCAACATTATATTTTACAATCAATTGATGATGCATGGATTACTTTCATGAAAGTCTTAGATGAATTTGGTCTTAAAGATGTTCTTCATGAATTAGCATGGAGATTCAACCATATAATTGTTAATTTTCTCACAGATCATTTCTTTCCATATCAATCATTTGGTTATGAAAATGTACCTGATACAGGTCCAGCAATTATTTGCTCTAACCATAATTCTGAATGGGATGTTATTCTTAATGCAAAATGTGTAATTAAAGATAAGAATAGAATTTTATGGCAGATGGCAAAACAAGAACTTTTTCAAATACCTATTATCAATGCATGGATTAGAACACACAACGCTTTTCCATTAAAAAGAGGAGATGGTGATCGAGAAAGTTATAATTATGCTAAAGATTTACTTCAAAAAGGTAATTTAGTTATGATTTATCCAGAAGGAACGTCTTCTAGAGGGGGAGGTGAACTTCTTGAGCCTCATACTGGTGCTATAAGACTAGCGATTGAAACGAAAGTACCAATAATACCTGTAGGAATAACAGGAACAGAAAATACTTTTCCAAAACATTCAAAAGTATTATATTGTGGAAAAGGAGCCACCTTTCAAGCAGGGAAACCATTTATGGAACATGCTCAATATTTTGATAACCCTTTACCTGATCATAAAGAATTAAAACGATTAGCAAATAATCTAATGGGAAGAATAAAAGATCTTTTAGTATATGATGATCCAAACATATAAAAAAACAAATTCTAAAATTTTGTAGTATAGAGAAAAATGAATAAATTAAAAGTAGGAATTCCAAGAGCCTTACATTTTTATCGATATTTTCCTTTCTGGAAAAAAATATTAGAAGAAATGGATGTAGAAATCGTATTAAGTCCTTTAACAAATAAAAAAATAGTTGAAAAGGGTGTCCAACAAGGATTTGGAGAACTATGTATCCCAATGAAAATATACTATGGTCATGTATTAAACTTAATCAAAAATCATCAGGATTTAGATTATATATTTGTTCCAAGATATATTGCAGAAGTTAAAGATGCATATTTTTGTCCAAAATTCCTTTCACTTCCAGATGTAATTAAGATTTTACCAAATATTCCTAAAATTTTAAATTTTGAAGTGAATGTGAAAGAATTTCCAATATCATATTCTGCTATAGAACTTGGAAGACAGTTAGGATTAAGTAGATCGAGATCACTTGAGGCATATAATAGAGCTAAAGATTATTATAAACAATATTTAAATTTTCTAAAAGAGGGTGCTCCAGTTAATTATGCTCTAAGACTCGTAAATCGAAATATACCTTTTAAATTACCAAAACAAAAGACTCAAAATGATATAAGATTATTATTGCTTGGTCATGGATATAATCTGTTTGATACCTTTATTAACTTAGATTTTCAAAAAAAACTCAATAATAGACAGGTAGATGTTCTTACAATTGAGAATATGCCTGAATCTGTTTTTAAAACACCTGTGATTGTCAATAAGAAATTAAGAAATTATTGGAGACATGAAGAGGAAATAATGCAAGCTATTAGATATTTTCTTACAGAAGGGAGAAATGAAATCGACGGAGTTATATTTCTTATTAGTTTTGCATGTGGTCCAGACAGTCTGATCTCAGAATTGATCATGAGAGATATGAAAGTTGTTGGACTTCCTTATCTTGCAATCATAATGGATGAACATTCGGGGGAAGCAGGTATGTTGACCCGGATTGAAAGTTTTGTTGATATGATTAAACGAAAAAAAAAAAAAATCGAGCTAAAATTTCAACAAGAGAAATCTAAAATTAAGGTATAAATCTTTTTATTATTATAGTTCTTTTATTCTATCTCAATTTTATTTTATGATAGAGAATATTATTAGTAAATAATTTCATGTAACAGACAGGTGATATTATATAATTATTCAATATGTATTTATCATATAAAAAAATACAGGTGACAATATTTAGAAAGATTAAAATTATCTCATTAATCATATTCATTAATTTAATTTTATGTTTTCTTATATTCAATTCATTTGAAAATTTAAATTATAAAAAACATATACAAACTAATAATCAAAATACTCTTACTCCTAAAAATATTATATTATTAATATCTGATGGATGTGGTTTTAATCATGTTGATTCTGCTAGCATATATCAATATGGCGACTTGAACTACTCACCCCTAAACAGTACCGAGTATTTTTTTT
>CAZBEU010000556.1:0-1931 GCA_964491005.1 uncultured archaeon
CTCTAACTCCAATACCGGAAAATAATATTAAAGAAGAACCACAACAGATTGAAGAGCTTCAGATTTTTGAAGAAGAATCAATAAATAAACAAGAAAAAGTATTAACACCTATACCTTTAAAATCATCTAAAAAGGAAGAACAAGAACTTGAAATAATACCAGAGCTTAAAAAACAACCGGAACCTCCAATAATACAAGAAATTCCTAAAATTACAGATGCAAAATCTTCATTAATAAAAGAACAAGATTCTTCAACTAATGATGAACTCCTTCTTTTTGATGATGGAACTCCACAAAAAAAGGAAGTATCTCCTCCTGTAAAGAAACGCTCTCTAATAACAACAATGGCTATCGAAGAACCTCTAGTTAAAGATATACAAAAAGAAAAGGTAGAGAAAAAAACTGATAAAACTGGTCACATTACTCAAGTTGAAATTAAAGAAACCGATACTGAAAAAAAAAAAACTTCAGGTTCAGATCTATTCGGTGTTTTCTCCCCTTATAGAGAAGATAAATCAAAAAAAAAGAAAAAGAAAAAACCTTCTAGTGGGATTGATGTACTAATTCCAAGTAATCAGCAAGAATCAAATTATACAGAACAAGAGAGTTCTATTAATACAAATAATAAAAGTGAAATTAAAAATAGCTTAGAGGATCTTCCTAAAGATAAAGATTCCTTATATCAAGAATTAATTGCTCTTGAAGGTAAATGTTATTCCTTGGAAAAAGAATTTAAAGAATCCGAGAGAAAATATGAAAAAGGGCAAATAAATGAGAATAAGTTTAAAGATCAGACCTTTCAATTAAAAATTAAATTGGATGAAATTACATCCAGAATAACAGGTATTAGGAGAATTATCTCAAGTCTATAATCATAATTTTCCAAATTTAAAAGATACATATCCTTATATATATGATAATAAAATACAAGAGTTTATAATGATTATAGAAACTAAAAAAGAAAGTTCATTTGAGAGAAAAAAAGATGATATAAAATCATTATTAAAGATATATTATTATCAAGCAAACTATAAGAAAATAGGGAGAAAATTATAAAGAATTTTATTAGTCGGATTTATACTTATTAGCTCATCAGTGATATTTTTACTAATATTTAAATGGATATAGCAAAATAAATTAATATACCAAACAAAAAAGATTATTGATAATAATTAGGATAAGATAATATTTTCAATTATTATTTGTTTAAATACTTCTATTGTTTTAGTAATTTATTTTAAAAAATTATAAGACTCATTCAACTTTTGTATTAAGAATTATACAAATAATAATCATGAAATCCTATCATAATGAATTAAAAAATGAAGAGATTGAGCATAAAGAATCCATTAATTATGAAATCTATATTTCTAATGAAATAGAAAAACAAGCAATAAAAAATAATTTAAAACCGCTTAATTCATATAAATCTAAAAAACAAAAATTAATTTTTGAATACAAAAAATGCAAGAGCAATTTTTCAAATTGTTGTAAAAATCCTTCTATTCCTAAAAATCTTAAAGAACAAATTATAGTGTATATAATGGAGGAATTGAAGGATTATGGTGTTAATAATTCATTAGAAGTTGGATTTTTAAATAAAATCAGTAATTATGTTTTAAAAAAAATAGAATCTTCTATACTCTATAAAAATATTGAATTTAGAAAATTTATAGAGATATATATCTATAATATATCGTGTTTTTTGTTAAAAATTAAATTAATGAGCAATACAAATCAAAAAATAATTATACGTAAAATAGCAAGAGATACATATGATGCAAAATTCACATCATTTACTCAATGGTATAAAATAACAAGGCAATTAATTAAATTCCTTAAAAATACTTTAGGAGTTAAATTAAGATTGATAGACCAAGATCCTTTTTTATTATCCGAAACTAATAAGAATAAAATAAGATATTATAAAA
>CAZBEU010000557.1:0-2995 GCA_964491005.1 uncultured archaeon
TTTTATTTTTATATATTTTACATATATTTTATATAAAAGGTATATTGAAATTCTAATATAGTTAAAATTATTTTGATATAAAACTAAAATTGAAAGAAAATGAAATCAAAAGTATATTATTTTACAGCAAGAACTAAATCACATAAAGATAGTATGAGTAAAATAAAAGGACCCTTGTCTTTAGAAAAAATAGGGATTAAAGAAAAAGTAAAAAAAAAAGATAAAGTAGTAATTAAAACTCATTTTGGAGCCCTTGAAAATACAAGATATCTTCGCCCAAGTTATATTAGATTTTTATGTGACTATATAAAAGAGATTGGAGGAATTCCTTATGTGGCAGAATCTTGTGGTTGGGGATTACCAGAAAAAATATCTGGAATTCATACAGAATACAGTGGTCGCTGTAATGAACAAGAATATCTTAATGTTGCTAAGCAACATGGATTTACAGATGAGACTATGGGAGCACCTATATTGATGCTTGATGGACCCGAGGGTATTGATATAATTAAGCAACCTGTAAATGGTAAAAGATTCAAAGAAGTCTTAGTAGCTGGAAGACTAAGAGAATTTGATTTTCTAGTTATGGCATCTCATTTTAAAGGTCATATTGGAACTGGATTTGGAGGTGCTATAAAAAATTTAGGAATTGGATGTGTTAGTAAAGGTGGTAAAACCCAAGCTCATACAGGAAAAACATTTAATTATAATTTTGAACAATGCATTGCTGAATGTTCTAAATGTATAGATATTTGCCCTACTGGAGCATTAAAAAAAGAAAATAATAAATTAACAAAAGATTGGGAACGATGTTGTTATTGTTATATGTGTCAATCAATTTGCAAGGATAAAGTAATAACATTAGATGAATCTACAAATGAAGACTTGATTACACAAACTATTGATAATGCAAAAGCAGTTGTTGATTATTTTGGTAAATCTAACATTTTCTATGTTAATTATGCTTTAGATATAACTTGGAAATGTGATTGTGGTCCTTCAGATCTCCCTATTGTACCTGATATTGGGATATTATCTTCCTTAGATCCTGTTGCCTTAGATCAAGCTTGCATTGATTTAATTCATAAATCTCCAATGGTTTATAATTCTGTCCTTTCAGAAATTAAAAATATTCCAAGTAATAATGCATCTGAATGGTTTTCATATCTCCCTAGAATAAATAATGATACTAATAAACTCGATTATAATGAAGATGGAAAAATAAATAAAACATGGGAATTACAACTTAAGCTTGCTGAAGAAATAGGTTTAGGATCAAGAGAATATGATCTAGTAAATGTAAAAATAGATGTTGATAAAAAATAACCAGAGACTATTTTTTTTTTAATATCTTAAAATTATTTATATAATACACCCTATAAACTTTTTAAATTTGTAACCTCGTTAAAATGGAATATTATTATAATTCAGATAATTTTGATATAACACCTATTATTGAACAATATAAAGGTAAAACGTTAGAAGAAATTTATCCCAATCAAAGAATATTACAAAATGGAATGGGAGAATTCCAAGAATTTTATTGGAAATGTGATGAAGTTCCAATTAATTTAAAAATCTTAGATACAAAAAAGAAATTGTTGAGAAATCTAAAATCTGTATTTTATATTGGTGAATCAACAGAAAAACAATTAATAGGAAGAGGAGTAGAAACATTATATGATTTAAGGGCAAACTTAAGATTTCGTAATTCTGCAAATCACATTATTGACTTAATCAGTAAGAAAGATTATTTTAATCTTTCAAAAAATAAATATATATATGATTTAGATACATCATTCTGTTTTTCTAAAGAAGAATTACTTTTTCTTGACATTGAAACACTAGGATTATATGATAGTCCGATGATTATTGTTGGTTTGGGCTTTTATAAAAATAATATTTATAAAATCCAACAATTCTTTACCCGAGGGTTAGAAGAAGAAATTGCTATTTGTGAGCATCTAAAATTGAAAATTCTACCTAAATTTAAATGTTTTATATCATATAATGGTAAAAGTTTTGATATTCCCTATATAGCTAATAGATTTATGTATTATTTTGATGAAAATCCAATGATACATGAAAATGATTCTCCGTATAAACAATCAAATACCAAGTTTGGTCATATTGATTTATATCATAATTGCAGAAGACAATTTAAAGGAAAGGTGTCTAATTTTGAATTAAATACTGTAGAGGAAGAATTATTACTTTTTAAAAGAGAAAATGAATTACCAAGTAGTTTAGTTGGACTATGTTATAGAAAATATTTAAATAATCCAAATAAATATATAGGTCTTATTAAAGAATGTATTGAACATAATTATTATGATATTTATTCTATGCCATTTATCTATAAAAAATTATTGGAGAACAATAATAAAAATTATAGATTATAATTTTACTTGATTTCTTTAGATATGATTTTATATAATTTTGATATTGTTTAAAATGTAGTATTCTTATATGAATATATGAATAATTTTGGTTTTTTTTTAGGATGTATGAAAAATTAAATCGATATGATTGTACATTAGAAAGTTATAATTCAATTCAAAAAAAAATAAATATTAAATTTCAAAAAATTTTATCAAGAAAGAGGGTATTTTTAGCTCTTGACGCATATTATAAAATAAGACAATGTTGGACATTTATCTTATTTGAGTGTTCCGATGGTTGCGTCCTCGGAAGTTAACAAGCAGAAGGTGTACTGCCTGATGATTGATTATTTTGATATTTTTCGATGAGAATGATGGCTCGCTCCTCTATATTATCAGCTGCATTCTCATGAGTATTTACTATCCTTCCACACATTCGACATGTACCTACATCACCACCTCGATCGATAATACCTCCGCAATTATGATGATATCGACTGGTACCTTCTTTTCTTACTAACACGATCTTGATATCTTTCTGAAATTTTAGGTTAATGATATAAAGTTCTTGAGCGATTAACTTAACATTGTTAGGCATATAGGTGATGGCTCGT
>CAZBEU010000558.1:0-1566 GCA_964491005.1 uncultured archaeon
AACTAATCTTGGTGGTCATGAATTAAAACAATATAATTTACATGCTGGACCATTTATTCCAAATTATAAGGAAACATCTCATAATACTATATTAAAACCAGGTGATGCTTATGCTTGTGAACCCTTTACAACTTCCGGAGTAGGGAAAGTTATTAATGGAAAAAATGCCTATATTTTTCGATTTCTAAAAAAAAAAACCAAGAATTTACCCTACGAAAGTCTTAATTATATGAATAAAATTGCAGATAATTTTGGAAATCTCCCATTTTCTCCACGATGGATTGAAAAAAAAAAATTAATTCCAAAAAATAAAATCCAATCTATTTTAAATTCATTTATTAGTAAAAATATTATAGATAAATATCATACATTAATAGAAAGAACATCTGAGCCTGTGGCTCAATTTGAACATACTATTATAATTGATTCTAAAGGAAAAACAATAGTTACAACAAAAGAGTGAATTAATTTTGTTTTGAAAAAAAAGAGGACAATAGATTCACCGAATTAAAATGTTAATGCACATTAGTTTTAACCTGAACATTCATGGAAAATTGTAAGATATTTATTATTGTAAAGAATTGTTTGTCTTCCTTGATGTTTTTGTAGAATTACCTAGAAATACTATTAAAGAACATATATTATTACCTAACTTCAGAATACATTGTTATAAATATTAAATAAAATTACTATATAAACCCACTTGAGTATTTCTCTTATGTTACTTGGTATTTTTTGTATCAAACGATCAAGGAATTACATAAAAATATAATGGATAAATCTATTTGATTCTAATTGTTATCTTATTTGTTTTATCTTATGAATTATACATATTTACTGTATATATGCTATAGAAGTATTATTTTTTCTTAGTGTATATGGTTTTATGGGTTACCAAGAAATAAATGGAAAATTTATTAATATTAATCCAAGAAAAATAAATTATAAAAATTGGTTATTATCTTACTCCAGAATTATGATTTGCTTATGTTACCTATAAGTGGTATCAAAGAATTTAAACCAATGTATAAATATTCTATTGTCCGATAATATAATAGAAATTACAATATTTAAATCTTCTTATATATAACAAAAATAAAAAGATATATTATCCAATTTAATTGTCATCAAGTTTAAAAAAAATAAGTCGTTTGTTTTTATTAAACAAAGTTTTATACTTTCTTAATTATTAAAAATTAAGATAATAATAAATAATAAAGATTAGTATGTCCCAAGCAGATATTCCTGTTAATATTCAATTATTTGGTGTGGGTATTTTAGAATCAATCATAATCCGTCATATTGCCCCTCTCACTGCTGATGCGGTATTAGATAAATTACCCCTAACTTTAAGAGGAAGATTTAGTTTTGGATCAAAAAAATATTGGACTATTCCTGATATTGAGATATATAAAGGATTAAACCAATCAGCCAATAATCAATTAATTAAAGGCGATATTGTATATAATCCAAAAACAGATGAGTTAATAATAATATTAGAAGATCAAATATTTCCTAACAAAGTTAATAAAATAGGAGAGGTCCTAAATAATATAGAAATAGTTC
>CAZBEU010000559.1:0-2715 GCA_964491005.1 uncultured archaeon
GCTGGAATAATATTTAACATCTTCTTTTTTAATTATAGCTTCATTTAATTTCTTTTCTATATGTTTTTCATTTAGTTTTTCTAAAATATTCGAACTCAATTTTATATTTATTAAATAATAATCTGCTATGATACTAGGTCCAAATGACTCATCTATTTCAAATAAAAATAATCCAACTGGCATATTTTATTCTCCTTTTATTTTATCATTATTATTACTCAAGAAAACACCTTTACTTATGAAGGTGATGAATTGTGTTTTAATAGAAATTCATTAATTCATTAAGAACTCTTTTTTTTAAACTTCTTAGTATTTATTATAATGTTAATCAAATTTGATTTTCTGGAAAATCAATTTCATATCGTATGATCACACTCAAAATGATGCATCATTCCAATCACAATAGAATAGTTTTCTATGAAAAATAAGTCGCTCTATTCTGTAAGATAATACTTAATTGTAAGAAGCTATAGTTTTAAGATCATGTGTAGCTCAAATTATAAATAAATATAATTGATTTAATAAGATTTGATATTAAGATCTTTTTATTTTCTTTAATTTTGCTAAAAAAGACCATTTCTATTTAGCGTTCTCCAGCTGAAAACTCTGTTCCTGGATTAATATCTAATACAATCCTATTAGGTTTAACTATTGCTACTTCATGTTGGCATATCCAATGATCATTTTCAGATATACCCTGAATTGTCTCACCATCCTTTATTACATCACCATTGAGATACATATATTCTGCAGATGAATACAAAATTTGAGCAATATCATTTGGTGGTAAGTTCTTATAGTGACATTGTAAATCTGGTAATCCAAAATTAGATAATCCAACAGTGTCCATAATAATTTCACCATTATTTTCTATTTTAAACATTCGAACATTTACTGCGAGATCTAAAAGATTTAATCTTTGTTTTTTTGTTGAAGGAGATATGACTTTTTCATAATATGGATTTGTTAATTTTTGAGAACCTTTCCAATGAATTGCTAAACAAGGTACTAAACTAGTAATTGATAAAAGAACTTTTCTGAATAAATTAAACCGAATTTTATAATCAAAATATCCAAATAATAAATCAGATATTATTATTTTACCAGTTGCGCTTTTAATTATTTCTTTTGCTTCTGGCCATAAAAATTGTGTATGATTCATAATAGACAAATCACTAGAATCATATTCATTTATATTTAAAGGTTTAATTATTGGAGTTATTATATATCCTGGATGAAAAACACCTTCTTTTAGTTCAACTTTATATTCTTGTACTCCAATTGTAAATCCATCACTATTTTCAAATCCGAAAAATTTTCTACTATTAGTATTTAATCTTTCTAAAAGATCGTGCAAATCAATTTTTAAATCCTCCTCAATTAATAATTCTGCAAAAAAGGGACTTGTTATATTTATAGTCTGTCTAATAGTTTGTTTAGATATTTCTTCTTCTTCCATCTATAATCACCTTTTTACTATATTGTAAACCAAAATAAAATAAATTGAAATTATTTTATAGATCTTTTATTGTTAATTTCAACATAAATACGTTTTTAATTGAAAAAATTCCTTCTATATAAAAAGGTTTGAGGTGTACTTTTCTAACTATTATAATATTTTAACATTTACTTAGATAATATTGGAAAAATAATGGAAAAAAAAAATTTTATCTATTATTCAAAAATTTTCTGTATGTTTTCATAATTTATGATTTCATGAATTCTTTTTTAGGGAATCTTGAGTGATGTCATAATTTTTTTTATAAATAAAAAATTAATAATAAAATTGTGGAATATGATAGATGATACTTTTTGTGAAGCATTTAAGGGATTAACTGTTCAGATTATGATTACTGCTGAAGACGATGTATTTTTAAATAAAGCAATGTGTAATTTTACAGCCTTACCATCAACAGTATTTGGACATGCTGAAGGTGGTATAGTAAAATGGTTATCAGAAAAAGAAACAGTTGATGGAAGGAAAGGAGTGATAGTCCAATTATGGGTTACTGGAACGGATAAAACAGCAAAATCAAAATTATATAAATATTTAGGGAGAAGAATAAGACAAGGTATTCTCGTAATTCCAACTACAGCCGTTTTTGATGCATATCCAGAGAATTTAAAATCCAAATTTGATATGATGGATAATGTTGGTCATTGTGGTGATGGATATGAAATTATTGTAGAAAAATATAACAAACAATTTATATCAATACCAATTATGATGGGGCATGATTTTTTGATACAACAGGAAATATCTTATATAGAAGGTATTATGGGAGGCAATTTATGGTTATTTTGTGATTCTATTAAGGCAGGTATTAAAATCGGAAGAAAAGCTGTAAGTGTTATTGAGAAAATCGATGATGTAAGTTCTATTTTTGGTGTATGCTCTGCAGGATCTAAAACAGAAACAAATTTTCCAGAGATAGGTCCTTCAACAAATCATCTATATTGCCCTACATTAAAAAATCGATTAGCACGAGATGTATCTAAAATACCTCCAGAAGTTAAATCCGTTCCTGAAATAGTCTTTAATGCTTTAAGTATGGATGCTATGAAAAAATCTATGAAAGAAATAATTGAATCTATTATTGATATGGAGGGATTAATAAAGATAAGTTCTGGAAATTATAATGGGAAATTAGGATTATATAAGATTTATCTGAATGAATTAGGACTTCCAAATAAATATTTTAATTTATGATTATG
>CAZBEU010000560.1:0-6194 GCA_964491005.1 uncultured archaeon
TTTCAACCTAATTAAAAGATATCAATTAGAATTAAATTATTTATTCCTAAACAATGAATCTATATTTTCAGATTTTAAATCAAAACAAAAAAAAATTGAAATAAAAGCTAATATTTTTTATTATCTTAAAGATTTTGAAAGAGCTTTTCAATTATATAAAAAATGTGAGCAATTAGCTCTATTTTTAACATATTTAGATGAAACTGAGAAGAAAAATCAAATTAAATTCGGAGCTCTTAATAATCTTTGTCTAAAAAAAATAAAAGAGTATAATTTAGAATTTTTTTCATCTAATAAGACAACGAATCAACTTTAACTTTAATAGATTAAAATTGTTAATTATTTTTGGTTTTATTTTTATCACCTTATTATAGTTATAATCGCATTGAGACAATAAATTAAAAACCTAAACTCTAAAACTAGTGAAAAAATTAGGTTAGGCCCTATAAGTAAATCTCTTTTAAAATTATTAATAAGGGGGACTTTAAGTACAATTTAAGGAAAAAATATAATATTATTGATGAATAAATAAAGAGTGTTATCTATAAATCTTCTTTTCCATGGAAAAATTGACTATTTTAATGGAAAATGGATGCAAAATAACTGTTTTGCAAAACACGCTTTTATAGACTATGGACTCTAGTCTACTAGGATTTGAGGAGATTACAATAAATAAGGGGCTTTTTCAATAATATAATGGATATTTCAAAGCATAATTAATATGTCCATGAATGATTACAATTTGTAAGATTTATAAAACATTTATTTAAAAAAAAATTTTACACTAAAAAGAGGAATAATAACTATATCTGTAAAAGAAATATTTTTTTTTTAAAAATCTCCCCACATATATTCTCATTTAAAAAATAGATATAGATTGGATAACAAGAGGGAGTTTTTATACAACATGGAATGAATTCTATACCTTAAATTTAGAGAAAATAACTTATTAAAAGAAAAATAAAGAATATGGTTGAATCTAAGTTTAATTAAAATACCTCCTTCAAATTTAATAAATAGAACCTAAATAATGAATTAATCGAGTAATATGCATTGTGAAAGCAAGTATAAAGAAGATTAAAATCAGGAGAACTATTAATTTTCTATATTGTATTTCTAAATCTTTTATCCATAAAAGAAGACATCCAATTAATGTAATGATGGAAAATAAAAATTCAAATATTAATATAATCCATCCCCATGTGACTCCAATTACTTGAATTATAGTTCCTGGATCACCTATGATGAAAAGTTGGATTGCTCGAAAAATGAATATTATTGGTGGAATAGTTATAATTAACCATTTTAAACGAGACCATCGTAACACTTTTTTATAACTAAAGCTTTTATTTTTATTGTCTTTAGTATGATTTAAGTCATTCATTATAATCATTTTTTTTTTTATTTAAAATATTAAAAAGAAAATATTTGAATAAGACCAGTTGATGTATGAGATAATCCACTATAAATAATACTTTTTGTTTTATATGCACTCCATCCCCAAAAAACACCATAAATTAATGCCCCAATACATAATGTCACCATGAAGCTTATAGAAAGAGTTCCAGGGGCAATATGCCATAAAGAAAACCATATAGTAGGCCAAAGATATCCCAAAATAATTTTATTTTCAAATAATTTAGCATACAAACCTCTCCATAATATTTCTTCAAAAAAACCATTTCCAAATGAATAGAATATAATAATAATAATCTCCATAAGGGATTTCTCCTTGTTGTCCAATATGAATATCATTCCTATAATCGTTATAAGAAAAGGAATAATATTTAAACTTAAAGTTGAAATTGTTTGTTTTTTCCTCTGAAATATTGATTTAAAATCATCCTTTCCTAGTAACAAAAATGGAATTATTAGACAATATATAGGCCAATATATCCAAAATCCTACGTACCATGCTATTTCTTTATCAAAAAGAATCGCTCTATTAAAAATAAAACTTAATCCATGGAAAACTCCAAGCATCGTAATGAGAATAATTAATGGTAAGATAATTGCTATTTTTTGTTTTTTTTCCATAATATTTTTCATTTAACTTAAGTAATATTTTATAGAAATTTCATTAAAGATTCCTAATTATCCAATGAAAATAAATTCATCCTAAAAAAAAAAATCATATCCTCTAAAGGAATGTTCCATCTTTTATTTTTCAATTAAAAATATTCTATTAAATATATTATTTTGAAAAAATTTTTTTCCATGCAAAAATTGAATATTTTAATGGAAAATGGGTGCAAAATAACTGTTTTGCAAAACACCTTCTCCTAAACAATACTCTTTCTCTTATTAAATTATGAGAGGATTAAAGTATAATAGAAGTAATTATTAGAATTATCTTATTACTACATTATATATATAAAAGATATAAAGTCAAATGATTTCCAATTTCAAGATATGATAAAATAATTATATAATAAAGAAATTCTGAATTCTGTGAAATTTGATTTTTTCAATTGGGAAATTCTAAGTATGATTTTAGTAAAAATTTCATAAAAAAAATCTATACTTAAAGATTATTATTGACATATTCTTTTTTTTAAACATATTATATCTTCTCTTTTTATTATTTATTGGTATTACATAAACTGAAAAAATAATAAAACTATTTATGACGGCATAAGTAATTTCTCATAACGGCACTTCGATTGAATTTCAGAAGATGATCGTTTATGTTTCATTACGAATTTTACAATAGCACCTTGAAATTTCTTAAATTGGTCAAAAAAGGTGTTATGTGTCACTTGTTTTCGCAAAAATTTCCAAAACCATTCCATGGGGTTGAGATTGCGAGAATAAGGTGGTAAGAACAAGAGTTCAAGCTTGTCCTTGTTATCGTTCAAGAAAGGTTGGAGCGATTTTGAGTGATGGATACGAGCATTGTCCAAGATCAGAAGGATCTTGCCAGAATCAGTATATCTGTAAAGAAGACCTTCGAGAAAATGCTGGAATTGTTCGATTTTTAGACCGTCTGAAAACGCAATATGTACCTTCCCAGCACCAGGATCAACTGCTCCAATGAGATACTGACGCATGCGACTACTTGAAGTGAATACTTCGGGTTGCTGACCTTTCAACGACCATGTGCGCGTGATCGTCGGAGAAAATTGAATACTTGCCTCGTCCTGAAATAAAACTACATCGTTGGATCCGAGAGAATCCACTTTTTTTGAAATTTTTGAACAAAATCATCTTGTTGTTTTGGATCCGCTTTTTGAAAGTGGTATCTTGGACGTTGAAGTGTGAAACCTAACTCATGAAGGAGATATTGACATTGTCGTACTTTTAAAAGAACACCAAACTTGTTCTTTATGTGTTGCGAAACGTGCTTACCTTCCCAATTGCTAAAATCATATCCCAAATCCCGGGGGTGTTGGAGGACGTCGTCTTTTAATGTTGTTTTTTGTTCTTCTGTAAGACGCGAGGGTCGTCCAGGAGAAAGAATCGGTACGATGGCTGTTAATCCTCCCCTATTAAATGCATTTAACCAATTTAAAATGGTTCTTCTCGATCGTTTGAGCATTTTTGCTACTTGTGTACAATTTCTTCCTTCACTCAGCAAGTAAAGCGCTTGGTATCTCTCTTTAAGTTTTAGATTCTTTTCCTTTCGATAAAGTTCGACGAGTACGTCGTGATCAGGCGAACTTCTCGTGATTTGTAACGGTCTCATGCGTTTTAATGGGTGTACGACGTTAATTTAGGAAAGTGATATCTGTGTGATAAAGCATGAATTTGAGAAAGTGTTTTAGTCGTTATAAATATTTATAACGCATTAAATCTTTAAGTTTTTTCCATATCATTTCTTCTCTATCACTCATATATCACATCTTTACAAAAAGCTCGTTCACATAATTAATTTCATGAAAAAGCTTTTTATCACCAGAACAATACCCAATCACGATGAATTGGTTGAGCTCTACAAGACTGAGAAAAATTCTCGCCTAAAAGAACGATATCATGCCATTGTCTTGATGTATGAATTTAAAAACTGCTACAAAGTTGCAGAAATAATGAAACGCTCGGATGTGACAATCCAATCTTGGGTAAAAACGTTCAATATGGCGGGATTAAAAGCGCTCGCTCCAAAAGTCTCTCCAGGACGGCCATCTAGGTTGTCATTAGAACAAAAAGAAGAATTAAAAAATGATGTGTTAACGCATCCTCGAGAATTAGGATACGATTTCAGCAATTGGGAAGGTAAGCACGTTTCGCAACACATAAAGAACAAGTTTGGTGTTCTTTTAAAAGTACGACAATGTCAATATCTCCTTCATGAGTTAGGATTTAGCTTACAAAGACCGAAATATGCCTTTCCCAAGGCAAATTGCGATAAGCAAGAACGATTCGTTCAGGAGTTCAAAAAAAGCTGGATAATCTCGACCAAAACAATTTAATCCTTTTTCTCGACGAAGCAAGCATCCAATTTGCCTCGACCATCATGAGAATGTGGTCGCTCAAGGGTCAACAACCAAAAATATATACTTATGGTGGTCGTAAGCGTCAACCGCTTATTGGTGCCGTTGATCCAATAGGGGGCAACTTGCACGTGGCTTTGACGGACGGATTAAAAGCAGAACAATTTCAGCATTTCTTAGAAGGACTTCTTGCAAGGCATTTGCCTTCTAAAAGACTTATTATTGTCTTGGATAACGCCAAGGTCCATCATGCTAAGCAATTATCACCTTTTTTAGAGAGCAATAAAGATAGACTTGAATTATCATTTTTACCGCCCTATTCTCCTGACCTCAATCCCATGGAATGTTGTTGGAAGTTCTTACTAAAAGAGGTCACACATAACACGTTTTTTCCGGACTTCATGAACCTGAAGCGCGAAATCGTGAAATTCGTGCTAAAACACAAACGATCATCTTCTGAAATTCAATCTCGATGCAATTATACTAAATTATATAATACGTTATAAATATTATATAAAATATTTTCAAATGATATCATTCGGTTAAATAAAAAATGTTGAAAAATTATAGGTAAAACTTTTTATTAGTCTTTTTCTATTAAAAACATATGAATCTTCCAGAAAGAATTATTATTGATAGTAAAATATGTGCTGGAAAGCCTTGTATTCGTGGAACTCGTCTTTCTGTTGACTTAATTTTAGAATTACTAGCCTTTGGATGGAATTTTACACAAATTCAAGAAGAATATGATATAGAAAAGGATGATATATTAGCAGTACTACAATACGCTCATCAAATTGTTAGTAATGAAAATGTATTTGAAATTTCAACATAAAACTTGAATTCTTACTTCTTTAAAAAATTGTGATAATGAGAGTTATATAATAATGGATTTTAAACTAATTATAGATGAAAATATTCCTAATTCGGTGATTAAAAGATTGAGAAATAATAATATTGATATTCTTTCAATCAGAGAGAATATGAAAGGGATAGAGGATCAAGAAATTATAAAATTAAGCAAAATAAAACAGAGACCAATTTTAACTATGGATAAAGATTTTGGTTATTTAACATTTTATAAACAAATACTTCCTTATAGTATAATTCTATTCAGAATTAATCCTCAATCACCTGATATTATATATTCATCTATTATAAATGTATTGAACCTAATCGAAGAAAAGAAACTTGATCTTAAAGATAAGTTCATAGTTACAGATGGAAAAACGTTAAGAATTCGTAATTTCTAAAGAATAAATCTTTCAGTTATTTCAAGATAATAATTTTTAAAATATAGTTATGTTGTAATATTGTAATTAATTCATTATCACTTTATATAAAACTTTTTTTCCATGGAAAAAGGGATTTTTTTAATGGAAAATGGGTGCAAAATAACTGTATAAGGATAAACGATTTTTTAAAAAGAAAGAACTTGATAAATCTAGTTTTAAAATAATATCAATAATGTCATAAAATAAAATTTAATTTTCTTTTCCATAAAAAAAGTTTAAAAAAAATAGTAAAAATATCGAATCTACAAATTTTACAAAAAAATAAATAATCAACAATTTTTAGAATAAAATTCCTTTTATTACCAATAAATTTATAAAATTGTTTATTACACTTAATTAAATATTAATGAGTAAGACTAGAAAGTAATAATTATCAAGAAAAATAATTTATTAATTAAAAGAAGAATTGGTTATAAATGATAAAACAAATAGAAATCAAATCATTCAAATCGATAGGTTCTATAAAGAT
>CAZBEU010000561.1:0-4564 GCA_964491005.1 uncultured archaeon
GAGTAATGATTTTTAGATTTTTATAAGATTTCAGTGAATAGTTGAAACAATATATTTAAATTTAGTATTAGAATTAAATAATTGAACTAAAAAATATAAACAGAATTATTAAATTGGATAAGAACCTAAAACTTTAAACCATATTACTTCATGTTCGATATCTTTTAGTACCTTTTTAATCAAAAGGTCATCTGTATTTCCTTCAAAATCCATTAAGAAAATATATTCCCATCTTCCTTTTCTTCTAGGTCTAGATTCAATTTTTAATAAGTTAATTTTTGCTTCTGCAAATGATTTTAAAACATTATAAAGAGCTCCTGGTTTATGTTTTGTAACATATAATATTGATGATTTTATGTTTTCCCCTTTTCTATCATTTTGTTTTTTAGAAATGATAATAAACCGTGTGAAATTTGATGGATTATCCTCTATTTTGGAATAAAGAATTTTTAATCCATTTATCCTAGCAGCAAATTCAGTACTTATTGCTGCATTTTGTAATTCACCTAATTCTTTTATTTTATTTACAGCTTCTGCAGTTGATTCTGTATTTATCATTTTAACGTTGGGTAAATTTGTCTTTATCCATGTTCTTGTCTGAGCAAATGCTTGAGGGTGTGAATATATTTTTTCTATTTGAGATAAATTTGCATTGTTATTTACAATTAAATTTTGCACTATTCTAAGTTCTATTTCTCCAAATATATAAATCTCTCTCTCTATTAATTGATCCAAGGTTTCTCTTACCGTTCCTTGAAGACTATTCTCTATAGGTACTACTCCATAATCTAATTCTTCCTTTTCGATATTTTCAAAGATAGTAGATATATTTTGACATGCTATAAAATCAGAACTTGTTTTTGGAAAAAATTCTAAAGCAGCTTGATGAGTAAATGTGCCTTTTGGTCCTAAATAACCTATTTTTATAGTTGTTCCCTGTATTAATTTACTTGCTCCAATTATTTCTTTCCAAATAGATTCAACACTTGTATTATTTAATATCTTTGAACGGGATTTTAAATTTTTTATAATCTCTCTTTCTCTATCTGGTTGATAGGTTTCGATATTTAATTTTTTTTTTATCTCACCTATTTTTAATACAATATTACTTCTTTCCTCTAATAATTCTAAAATTCTTTCATCAAGTTGATCTATTTGCTTTCTTAATTCATCAATATCATTCATATAAATCAATATTCTCAAATTTAAAACAGATTATTTTACCCAAAAAAAGATTCTTCACTTTTTTTTTAATAGTAATTATAAAAAAAAAATAATCCTTTTGAAATTTTCCAAAAAATCTTTCTAATTTATATCTTAGCTTTCTAAATTCAAAAAAGGAAATATCGATAGAAAAATAAAAATCGGTATTAAAATGAAGTACTATCTATTATCTCAATAAAAAACTTTTAATTAGATAATAAACTAAAAGAAACCATTAATAATTGCATATTTTCTAAGGTTTATCTAATTGAATATTAAAAAGAGTAATCCCTTCAAATTTCTAACAGATAATATCTATATAATTATACCAATTCTATTTTTATTATTTTGGATGTTTCTATCAATAATTAAAGACGACTTTTATATTTATGATGGTGTAGATCTTCCCTCTTTTTATTATTCTGGTAAGTATATTTATACAAATCCTGAATTAGTATATACAGGTATTTCCCCTCCCTATTTTTATTTACCTTGTTTTGCAGAGATATTTTCAATAATTTCTATTTTTGATTTTAATACTGCAGCATGGATTTACCTATTCATTATATTTGTCTTTGGAATACTTTATCTAAGAGAATTTAATAAATTGTTAGTTGTAAAAGGTGTTTCAAATAAATTAAATCGCTTTTTATTTCTTATTGTTATAAGTAATGGTGTTATAATTTTACAAAATTTTGATTTTTTTCAAACAAAATTTATTACTCTATTTTTTATTCTTTTACTTTTACGGAGAGAAATACAATATAGAGAGATAATCAAAGATCAGTTTGATCTTAAATTTGTTTTTACTCAATTATTTATCTTGGCTTTTGCAATTAGTATGTTTCCTCAATTTGCTTTTATAGTAATAATATATCTCTTTAAAGATATTTCCAAAATAAAAGATATATTTAGTATATCTCAATTAAAGATATATGGATTATTTATTATAATTTTAGCTGTTCAAAATTTTATAGTTTTTGTTTTTCCAAATTTATTATTAGATTTTTTAACAAAAGGAATAGGATTTTACAATAGAGTTGGAAATATAAGTGATTTTATTCCAAGTAAGATCTTTGAAAGTAAGAATTCATTTTCTGTAGGTCTCTTTCCATATTTAGCATTAATTTTTAGTATTAAAGAATTATGGTTTACTATTGTATCTTTGACAATTATGGTATTAATTACGATTTTTCTTATTTCAAAGTTTAAACTAAAAATAGAAGAAAAATTTGCATATTTCTTTTTAGGTTCTCTATTTTTTTCCATATATGTGGGTAGAACGATTATAATTATTCTATTGCCAATTATACTGATATTAATTATATATGATTTTGAAAAAATCGAGAACTATAGAACTCTCAAGAATTATGGAAAATATATAAAAACTAATATTTATTTCTTAATTGGTCTATTGTGTGTTTCAGCATCTTTTCTTATGCCAACGCTTGATTTAGCATATCGAATTCTTCCTTTCACGATGGATATACCAATTCGATTATTCCTTCCTATCCCAATCTTTATCTATATTATCCTTATTATTGATTTGTATTTAATGAAAAGAAAGAGAAGTAACAAAAAGGAGTAAGAGTATATAATATTAAACAAAGTGAGTTAAATCTAATTCTAATGCAGCTACTGGGAATTCTAATTTAAAATTAAGCAAAACTTCTGGATAAATTTCTCCAATCTCACCTATTTTTTTCTTATCTAAATATATGTTTCCAGAACGGCCATTGAGATAAGTAGGGTTATTATTTGATTTAATAGTTATTTTGTTAGCACAACCTAAAGTATTTATAATAAAATCTAAAGTTGATTTTATTTCCGTATAATCTGCTTCTTCATGATATGATACTACAGATAAATGCAATTCTCGTTTCGCCCCTGTATCTTCTTTAGAATCTAATTTAATAATATCTCCAACCTCGAAGATTTTAATAGGTTTTTCTTCAGATCTATTAAATAGAAGAGTTTCCATTAGCTTAGGTAATATTGTTGTTCTTGTAGTATTATATTCCTCTGAAATAGGATTGGCAATTTCTATAACTTCTTGATTATTATATTCTTGTTTCATAAAATCATATTGTCTTGTAGTATTTGCTAATATAAAATTAAGAACTTCTATATAACCGGCACCTATCATTATTGTTCTAATTTTATTAGCTAATTTTTGAATAGGATGATATTCCCCTATGCATCCTTCTCTTATTATTTTTGGTAAATTAAAATATCCATATCCAATAGCACATTCTTCAGTGAAATCTACTGGGTGCATTATATCTCCTCGAAAAGCAGGAACTAGGATATTAAGATAATCTTTCTTACTTGACTTATGAGCACTCATTCTGATTTTTTCAAAACATTTGATTATCTCTTCAATTGATAAATTTAATCCAAGATAATCATTAATATATTTTGTAGAAATTTTCCATTTGTTTGGATTTAAGTTTGGAGTAATATATTTTTCTTGTTTATCATATACTATTTGAACTGTCTCTAATTTTGCGCCCATATCATATAAAGTTGTTGAAAGTATATTTAAAGCTAGATTTACTGCTTTAAGATCCGTTCCTGTCATTTCCAAGAATAAATTCTTTGTATCATCTGTTACTGTTGTAAGTATTCCATTTATAACTGGAGGAAAGGAAATCACTTCATCTTTTTTATCTAAAAGTATTGGATAGAGTTCTTTGTCTTTAAGGATATGAGCATATTTAATACCTTTTTCATGGTATTTTAAAACTTCCTCCAATGTCATTGGAGAACCATCTCCTTGTAATGGTAAAAAACTAATTGAGGAGGGTTTTACTGCTAAATATCTAAAAGGAGCTTCTATTTTGTCTAAATCATGAACTCCAATAGCTACTTTCTTCCGATCTCTTCCTACAGCCCAATGTAGGTGTTCTTGGATATTCATTAACGTAGCAACCTCATCCTCATTTAAATTAATATCTCTTACTACAGCACAAACAATATAGGGTCTAACGGTTTTTACAGAGGATTCTACATTCATTTGAATATCTCCTGAAGAAACTTCAAAAGATGGTAAACCTAATTCTATATCATAATAACCTTTTAATGTTCTTGCTATCCCTTCAGGACTTGAAAAGTCTGGTCTATTAGGATTATATTCAACTTTAACTATCTGTTCTTCTTCATTTATATCCTCTAAATCTAGACTTATCCATTGTAAATCGTATTGTAAATCTTGAATAGATAGCTTTTTTCCTACTAATTTTTCGAACACTTTCCTGTTAACGTTTATTGTTGGCATTTTATTTTTTCAGTTTGTTTATCAATCTGCAAATCTTTTCAGTTGTTCCTCTTAATGTTTCTTTTCCTGTGATGTCTTTGTCAA
>CAZBEU010000562.1:0-7379 GCA_964491005.1 uncultured archaeon
AGTTTGATTTACCATTGTGACTTGTTTTGCAATATCACGAATCGAGAATTTTTTTAAATTAATATCATCAATATAGACTTGACCATGATTTTGTTTTAATAGTCCTATTAGTAGTTTTAATAGAGTAGTTTTCCCAGAACCATTCGGTCCCAAAACGCCATATAGGTGACCTTTTTCAAAATTTAATGTTATATCATTAATTATTTGTTTTGTTCTATATTTAAAATGAAGATTTTTGCATGAAATCACGATTATTAAACACCTAATCTATTTTTATTGTAAATTATTGAATTCATAGCAATTCTCCTGATTTTTTCTTTTTTATAATCAAATATACGAAAAACGGACCTCCTAATAAAGAAGTCAATATCCCAACAGGTAATTCTATTGGAGCAATAATAGTTCTTGCTATTATATCTGCCCACAATAATAATAATGCCCCTCCAAATGCTGAAAATATTAATAATCTCTTATTATCACTTCCAATCAACATTCTTGTAAAATGTGGAATCATTAATCCTATAAAACCAATACTTCCACAGAAAGCAACAGTAGCAGAGGTAAGAAAAGTCATTAATACCAATAATATTCGCTTGGATTGCTCTACATTTATTCCTATTGATTGCGCTGTAGAATCTCCTAATACCATAGCATTTAGATCTCTACCATAAAATAAGGATATTGAAAAACCTATTATGAAAATTATGAAAATCATTATTAATTCTTGCCAATTTGCGCCCCAAAAACTACCCATAAGAAATGTAAGAATATAATGTGCATGTTCTTCTGTGAAATATAGTATAAAACTTGTAAATGCTGAAAAAAAAAAGGATATCGCAATCCCAGATAATAATAATGCTGACATTGATAAATGATATTTTGTTTTAGATAAGTTATAAATAATTAATATAGCTGAACATGAAAAAACAAAAGACACGAGTGGTAAAGTAAAAATACTAAATACTGCAGAGAATCCTAACATAATACTTAATGCACTTCCAAAACCTGCTGATGATGAAATCCCAATAATATATGGATCCACAATTGGATTCTTAAAAAGACTTTGAGCTATAACCCCAGATACAGCTAACATTCCTCCAACAATAACAGCCATTAAAACTCTAGGTAATCGTAAAAATAATATAATATTCTCTTCTCCTGAATTCCAAGTTTTTTCAATATTAAATCCAATAGCTCTTAGTAGAATCCCCCATACCTTTCCAAAATTAATATTAACACTCCCTAAACTTATCGCATATATAATACTTAATAGAATAATAACAATAGATATAAAAAAGAAAATAATAGAAATGGAATTTTTTCTTTTTAAAATTTTAATTTTGGGTCTCATTTTCATTTAATCTTTATTAGTTTTTTCCTCTATAAATTAGATAAATAAATTTGGATACAAATAGCGAGTCATATTCTCTAAAGCGTCTATTATTCTTGGTCCAGGTCTTAAATATATATCATCAAAACATTGATAAATACGATTATTTATACAAGCATTTACAATATCATATCCAGGTCTACTAGCAACATCTTGAGAATACCACGATGCACTATGTTCTGATATAAAAATTACATCAGGATCACGACTAATCACATTTTCATGACTTATTACAGGATGTTCAAAATCTATATCACCAAAAATATTGATTGCTCCAGCCTTAATGATCATATCATGTATAAATGATTTTGTTCCAGCTACCATTGGAGTTTCCCAAATCTCAAAATAACAATCTATTTTTTGATTAGTATTTAATGTGGTTGTTTTATTTGTTATTTTTTCCATTTCAACCAGCATATTATGCATTAAATTTACACTTTTTTTCCAAGTATTTACTAAATTCCCGATAATTCCTATATTTCTTATAATTTCATCTAAAGTTTCAGCTAAAATATTCACAATTGTATATCCTTGATTTTCTAATAGAACAATAGTTTCCGAATTACTAGTAGATGCCAGTATAAGATCAGGGCTTAAGCTAGCGATGATTTCTAAATTTGGAGTTGAAAAACCTCCAATACTGGTGATCTTTTCTGCTTCTATAGGATAATTGCAATATGTTGTACGACCTACTAATTTATCCTCAGCTCCAATTGCAAATAGAGCTTCAGTTATAGCAGGTGCTGTTGATATAATTCTTTGGGGATCTATTGGGACATATACAACTCTATTCATAGAATCCTTAAATGGATAAGTATTTGGGGGTATGATCGACTTTTCAGAAATGTTATTCATTATAACCATACTAGCTCCATAAGTAATCCCAGTAACCCCAATAATTAGTATTACGAAAATCATTATTACTCTATTTTTTTCTCTCATTTTTTACACTATTTTATTTATTTATTAAAAATGGTTTCTCTAGGATAGATTTCCTATATATATAAAATTATGGATTTTCTAAAATTAATAATTTAAGCATTATAATAGAGTAATAATGATTATATAAAAAGGAGTATATAGGTTACCTAACCTATTAACTTAATTAAAAAAATTTGAAACTCAAAAATAATTGAAATATGACCACTCATGAATGATATTATTAGAATAGGAGACGAGGATATAATAGGAGATTTTATTACTAAAATTGAATATAAAGTCCCTCTTTTTATGTGTGTAATAGGAAATACGGAAACAGCAAAGGTTCCTGGAATATCCGCTGCAGGTGCAAATCCAGAAATAACAGATTATACTCCAGCAGCTGATATGGAATATTTAATATATAAAAAATGTAAATGTATTGAAGGCGTTCCAATAACTCCAGAAGGTATTCCAACTCCTGCAATTATTACTAAAGCATCATTAGAATTATCAAAAATGCCATTATTAATTGCTAATGGAGGAGTTAATGTTTTTCCTTCAGTACCATATATTGATTTTGGAGGAAAATCAGGAAAAAATATTACATATGGTAGAGCTGTTGAAAATCCTATTGAAATTTTCGAAAAAGCAAAAATATTTGGAAAAATGATTTCTAAAGTTGTTAATTATTTAGTTATAGGTGAAAGTATTGCAGGAGGGACTACAACAGCATTAGGTGTTCTTACAGCTATGGGTTATGATGCATTGGATAAAATTAGTAGTAGTTTATCTATAAATCCAAAAAATAAAAAAAAACAGATAATTGACTTAGGTTTGAAAAATACTAATTTGAAAATAGGTGATTTAAAAGGTAAACCATTTAAAGCAATCGAATTTTTTGGTGATCCTATGCAACCAGCTCTTTTAGGATTAGTTATTGGTGTTGGAAAGAAGATACCAATTATTTTAGCAGGGGGGACTCAAATGAGTGCTATTTTAGCTCTAATTAAATCAATAGAGTGTAGTATTCTAAAAAATGTGATAGTAGGCACAACTAGATGGATTATTTCTGATAAAAACTCTGATTTAAGAGGGATTATTAATCAAATAGATCCAGAAATACCGATCTTAGCAGCTAATCTTGACTTTTCTATGATGGAATATGAGGGATTAAAAGCTTATGAACACGGAATGGTAAAAGAAGGAGTGGGTGCTGGAGGGAGTGTTATCGCAAGTGTTTTATCATCAAATAATGAGATAAATATGAAAAAAATCCAAGACAAGATTCGAAATAACTACAAAGAATTAATATAAAATTTAAAATTAAAAAATAGAGATTATCTCCAGATTAAAATAATAAAAATAATTTTTATTATAATCAAATATCATCTATTTTTTAATTTATTATACTCTAAATGTTTAAATTCAGATAATTATATAAATTTTATATAGTAAATCTTCTATTCAAATGATTATATGAATAAATTAGAACTTAAATTGTGTGTATTAGGTAATTTAGGAGTTGGAAAGACATCTATTGTAAATCGATATACAAAAGGAGTATTTAGTTTATCTTATAAAAGTACTATAGGAGTCAATTTAGTTCGTAAAGATATAAATATAGAGGAATTTGGGGATGTTGGAATTCAAATTTGGGATTTAGCAGGTCAACAAAGTTTTAAAATTTTTCATAAAAAATATCTACAAGGTGCTGATGGTGCATTCGTAGTATATGATGTTACAGACATATTATCATTTAAAAAAATTGATGAATGGATAGAAATCTTTAAAAGTAGTGGAGGAAAAAGTCCGATTTATCTAATTGGAAATAAGATTGATATGAGGGGATCAATTTCCGTCTCAGAAAATGAAGGTAAATCATATGCTGAGGAAAAAAAAATAGGATTTACAACAACTTCTGCTAAAACAGGAGAGAATATTGAAAATGCATTTTTAGGATTAGTTAGAACTATTTTAAAAAAAAAGTAAATATGATTTAATTGCCTACATAATTATATTTTACGGCATACTAATTCTCCTTTTCCTATTGGTACTACTAATGCATCTACTCTTTGATCATTTAGTGAGCGCTCCACCATTGGTTTTAAATCCCTCTCATGACTTAGAACATTATCTGCGATTAAAATACCTCCTTTTACCAGTTTTGGAATAATTATATTGTAGCAATCTTGATATATTCTTTTTTCAGCATCTAAAAAACAAAAAGCTATATTATCATAATGAGGAATAAATTCAAGGGCATTACCTTTAATTAATTCTACATAATCCTCGGTTTCAGTTTGATGAAATGTTTCTTTAGCCAGATTAATTTTTTCTTCCAGTATTTCAAATGTGATTATTTTAGTCTTTTTCTGAATACAAGCAAGGATTAACCATAATGTTGAATATCCAGCACTTGTCCCAATTTCTATTATTTTCCCAGGAGGCGCATTCATTAAAAAGAGATTTAAAAATTTTCCAGTTTCAGGGGGTATTTGACGAAGTCTTTCTAATCGGGGCGTCCCGTTAATTCGATCATTAGAATCTGATTCTTCTAAAAAAGCCATTCTTGTTTGAATTTTTTCAGGAATTGTATGGAACATTTGATATATCTATAATATATTATAGTTTAATAACATTTCATAGTTATTTTGAATTGGAATTATGGTATTTTTTACATAATAATTATTAATTAATTTTTTATTTTATAGATTGTATATGGAGTTTTATATCAAAAAGCTCATAATGTTAAAATTTGTTGGTTAGTCCATTGTTTTATTGATATCCTTTCCTTCTCTTTAATAATATTGATAATCAATTTATAGTAAAATAATCATAAAAGATCGTGAAAGGCTGAGTTTAACGAAGATTTATATTTATAATTATATCATATAGATATTAAAGATAAGAAATTAAACCATATTCATTAGGTACTTATTTATAGGAGGTATAAACCCTAAGATCACTTTTTTTTTAAAAATGAGATATAGGTTTAAAAAAATCTAATTGATTATAAAAAAGATATTCTTATTTGATTTTATAAATTTAATAAATTAGGATCTAACTAGGTATTTAAGATATGTATAGTAAAATATCAGAATTGAGGAAAAATAACTCATTAAAGATAATAGTATTTAGTTTTTTTGTTTTAATTCTATGTTCAGCAAATTTTATTAAAATAAATAATGTTAATTCTAATAATATTACTAATTTTGAAGAATCAGATACTTTAAAAACGTCTGCATATGATGACAATATAGGTTTTCCAATTTGTATTGATGATCAATACATGTCAAATCCAAAAAGTTGTAGTGATGGACAAGGAGGTATAATCGTAGTGTGGGATGATTCTCGAAATTTTAGCACTAATGGTTATGATGTTTATGCTCAAAGAGTTAATGGTTTTGGTGATATTCAATGGGCTGAAAAGGGGGTTCCAATTTCTACAGAAGTTGAGGATCAAGATTGTGTAGAAATTTGTAGTGATGGGCAAGGAGGAGCATATATTGTATGGCATGATTGCAGAGAGCTTCCAACCGATCCTGTAGATATTTATGTTCAGAGAATTAATTCTTCTGGTAATATTCAATGGGCTGAAAATGGAATTCCAATATGTAGTGCTGAAAATGCTCAAGTAGGTCATGAAATATTGAGTGATGGACATAATGGAATTATCATTATATGGGAAGATATGAGAAATGGACAATTTGATCTATACGCTCAAAGAGTTAATGCTTCTGGTGATATTCAATGGGCGGAGAATGGAATTCCAATTTGTACTGAAGGACATTATCAATTTAATCCAAATATTTATTATGATAATGCTCACAATTATACATTTGTATGGCAAGATAATAGAAATGGAGAAAGCGATATTTATGCTCAAAGAGTTAATGCTTCTGGTGATATTCAATGGGCTGAAAATGGAATTGCGATATGTTCTGCTGATGGAGATCAAGCAACACCTGAAATTTGTGGAGCTAACTCAGGAGAAGTCATTATTGTTTGGAAAGATTCAAGAAATTCTGAAAGTGAAATTTATGCCCAAAATATAAATAATTTAGGAAAATCTCTTTGGGAGCCTAATGGAACATCACTCTTTCCTGATAAAAATGGGCTTTCTTATCCCAAAATCTGTAGTGATGGAGAAAATGGAGCGATTATCACTTGTTATAATAATGATGGAGATAATTTAGAGATATGTGCTCAGAAAATAGATCATAATGGTGATAATCAATGGGGTTATAGTGGAATATCAATATGTACTGTTGATGAGAATGAAAATTTTATAGATATTTATAGTTATAATAATAACGAAGCAATTATCCTATGGGATGACACAAGGAATGGAGAGGATAATATAGATATTTATGCTCAATGGATAAATGAAAATGGTGATTTATATTGGGAAGAGGAAGGAAAGGTCATATGTAATGAATCAAATAATCAAGAAAATCCATATATTAGTTTTATTCATAATTCTATAGACATTTTTGCTGTTTGGCAGGATTATAGGAGTGGAAATTACAATATATATGGTCGGAGAATAAATATGACTTTCCAAGATACATATGCACCAATATGGTATCCAAAACTAACAAATAAGACTATTGAATCTGATATCCCATTCAATTATAACGTTAGTGCAAAGGATATTTCAGGAATAGATCAATACTGGATAAATGATACAATGCATTTTGATATTAATTCTACAACTGGGCTTATAACCAATAAAACAATGCTTTCATTAGGACAATATTGGTTAAAAATTAGTGTAAATGATACTCTAGGACATGTAAATAGTAAAATAATTAAAATAACTGTTCAGGCTCCTATTGCCCCATCATGGAATCCTGAACCCGTGAATCAGGATACTAAGATCAATGTTGCTTTTAGTTATGATGTGAATGCAGAAGATATTGATGGAATAGACCAATACTGGATAAATGATACAGTACATTTTGAGATTAATTCTACAACGGGGCTTATAACCAATAAAACAATGCTTTTATTAGGACAATATTGGTTAAAAATAAGTGTAAATGATACTTTAGGACATGTAAATAGT
>CAZBEU010000563.1:0-8550 GCA_964491005.1 uncultured archaeon
AAGACAAAAGATAATTTTTTAAAGATATTAGATATGATAAATTATATTACAAAAAAATTCAATCTGATAACTATAATTACAGCTCAAATTACACCTAACTTTATTGAAGATGCCTTTATTAAAGAATTACCTGTTGCAATTCAATATCTTAATCATTTCTTCTCAGAGTTAATATACTTATACAAAAAACAAGATAAGAAATATTATGCTCATGTAGTTAATTCTGAAACAATACCTGAGATGAGAATCTTATATGAGATAACCAATAAAGGGATAAAAGATTTTAAGATTTAAATCTTTTTTTAAATTCTTGAAATGTTAAATATGAAAAGTGTTTAGATATTTTATCAGAATTAACAAAATATATTTTATTGCTAAAGGTTTTTAATAAAGATTCTAACAATTTTACTGAAAACTCTAATTTTTTTTTTTTTATAATTGAAGCGTTCTCATTAGAATTTAACTGTGGTTTAGAGAATCTTCCTACAATTTTACCAAAATCCATTCCTAAAAGAAAAATATTTTGTGAAGGCAAGATTAAATTTCTTATAAAATATAAAATTCTATCTCCATCAGTGAATCCTCCACCATTTATTATATTATTGCTAGGCTCTATTTGTGTTGTGGCGATTAAATTTTTAAAGTTTATAATATCATCTTTGAAGAATTCTAGTTTATTTATATTATCCCCATGCGCATGAACGATAATAAATTTAGTATAATTAAATTCATTGTGACCAATTCCATCTAAATCTGTGAATAGACCATCAATTGGAATCTGCAATTGTTTTAATAACACTGAAGCCCCATCAGCAGCTAAATTAACAGATCTTTTAAAGAAATCTTTACCAAAATCACTTATAATTTTATTAATTGAAATTTCTAAAGAGGGTCCACAACCAAAAATAAATATATTTTTTTTTTTTGTTATTAAATTTTGAAATAAAATCAATATATCATTAATAATCCAATTAGCTTCCTTTTCTGATAGTATTTCTGAAAGTCTTATTTTAGCTTCTTTGTCTCTATTGGGATCAAAACCAAAAATATCTATGATATTTCTGTATACAATTTGAAATTCTTGATAAAAACCTATTTTAAGAGCAATATTATGTTTTTCTGTCATTTGAAACCTCAATATCTAATAAAATCATTGAATTATGAAAATAATTTTTGACCTTTTTATCATGATTAATCAAGAAAATACCTGCTTTTAGGGATATGATGAATTCAGTGAATTATTACATATTAGTAAATCATAACACTTATACTATTTCTAAATTTCTTATTCTTCTCTATTAGTAGAGAAATTGATTGATATAAAACATCAATTTCTTATTGCATAAACCCTCCGTGAACGAGGAATTATTCTAATTAAAATAGAATAATTTTCTAGGATAAACAGACCAACCTGTAGTAGAAGCTGTTATGTACTCATAGGAAGCCATAATCTTAAGATTAGGGTAATTCTTTTATATTAAAAGAAATTTGAAATTGTTTTTAGTATTTAAAATATATCAAAAACTTTTTTATTTTTCATATTATTACATTTAATTATTAAATCAATTTTGAAATATAAAAAAAAGAAATTATTGTTTTAAAATGACAGATGTAAAAGAAGGTTTATTATATACTAAAACACATCAGTGGTATGATCCTGATTCTAGTAAGGTTGGATTAACTGCTTATGCTACTGAACAATTGGGGGAGATCTCATTTGTAGATGTTGAACCAATTGAAGGTGAAGATGTAGAACAAGTAATTATTGACGGGGATGAACCAACCAATGATCCTTTAGATGCTACTGTGGAATCTAGTAAGGCGGTTGGAGATATCTATAGTCCAGTCTCTGGAAATATCACTGAGGTCAACACTGATTTATTAGACAATCCTGAAAAGATCAATGAAGATCCTTATGGAGAGGGATGGTTATATATTATAGATGCATCCAATTTAGATGATGAAAAGAGCAATCTACTCACAGCAAGTGAATATAAGGATTTCTTAGCTTCCTTATAATTTCTATTTAAATTCTTTAAATTTATCAAAATTTTTCTTTTTTTTCAAGTATTTTCAAATTATGGATCGATTTTTATTAGGTTTAATTGTGAATCCTATCGCTGGCATGGGTGGAACAGTAGGATTAAAAGGAACTGATGGAAAAGAAATTCTTAATAAAGCATTATCGTTAGGTGCTAAACCTAATTCCTATGAGAGAATAAAAGAATTGCTTATAGGTCTAAATTCAATAAAGAAAAAAATAAAATTTTTAACTTGTCCAAAATACATGGGTGAATATATTTTAAATGATCTAGGATTTGATTATGAAGTAATAAATCATTCCATTTTTAATAATTATAATGACATTTATGACACAACAGCGCAACATACAAAGTTAATTGTGAAAAAATTAATTGAAAATGAAAAATTAAAATTACTAATTTTTGTTGGAGGAGATGGTACTGCAAGGGATGTTCAAGAGGTTATAAATATACAAAAACCTTGCATAGGTCTTCCTGCTGGTGTAAAAATTTATTCAAATGTTTTTGCTAAAAATCCAAAATTTACTGCTGATTTAATTATAAAATATTTATGGGATGAAATTCCTTTGCGTGAATCAGATGTATTAGATATTGATGAACAACAATATAGAGAAGGAAAATTAGTATCAAAATATTTTGGTTCTTTACTTACTCCTTTTGAACCTGATTATTTACAATCATCTAAAATGATTACTCCTAACTCTGATGCAAACAATCAAGAAAGAATAGCAAAAAGAATAATTGAAGATATGAAAAATAATATTTATTACTTATTAGGTCCAGGTACAACAATAAAAGCAATCACAGATTTTTTAAATGAAAAAAAAACTATTCTGGGTGTAGACCTCTTATTAAATAAAAAAATAATAACTTTTGATCTAAATGAAGAAGAAATATTGAAGTTAATCGAAAGAAAACCAATAAAGATTATAGTTTCGCCTATAGGCAGGCAAGGCTTCTTATTTGGAAGAGGAAATTTACAAATTTCATCAAAAGTTTTAGAAAAAATTGGTATTGAAAATATTATAATCGTATCAACAAAGTTCAAATTAGAAAATATTGCTGATCATAAATTAAAAATAGATACTCGAGATACTGTTTTAGATAATAAAATGAAAGGATTTTATAAAATAATTATTGACTACGATGAAATTAGAATATTTGAAATAGAGTAGATAATACTATACTCGATAAGAAAAAATAAGATAAAATATCTTATTTTAATATTTATCCATATACATCCAATAAGTTTTGAAGAAATTGTCTAAGTTGTTGTGTCTTTACTGAGAGCATTATTTGGAGTACAATGAAAGTAATTATAATTAGTAAAAATCCAAGTGCTAATATTTTCAATGCCATATTCCTATCATAAATATACTTTGATGCTTGATAAAGAAAGATATATCCCGTAGAAGCAAGAAATATTATAATAGATGCAACAACTCCCTCTATAATATATTGATCATGAATTCCTGGATAAAAGAAAACTGCTTCGCCATCTTGGTTTGCTCCGATGGCTGGTGGATTTCGATAAATAACATATAAAAATCCTGCTTGTAAAATAAAAAGCATTATATATATGAGAATTAATCCAACTGCTTTTGATGGTGTTGGTAGATTAATTTTATGTCCAGCTGTTAGATCTGGAAAATTTATCCTTGGTTTTTTGATTTTATTTCCAAATATCCAAGGAGTTTTTTCTTTTATCATATCAACTACTGTATCAGAACCACTAATCTCGTCTTTTTTAATAGATGTGTCTTTACTACTCATAAGAAACAAATTTATTTTTTTTATTAAGATCTTTAATTATTTGAAAATTAAAATATTTTCTTTCTTTGTCTAAATTTTCTTAAAAATTAACTAAAATTATGTAATATGGTAATTATTAAATTCCAAATTTTTTCAACACTATTAATATGTAATTTCTCATTAGGAGAATGACCCTCTAATATTAAGGGTCCTATTGAAATAATATCCATATTAGGAAATATATTACTCAATATCCCTGTTTCTAAACCAGCATGAATTGTCTGAATAATTGGGTCATTTTTATAAAGTTGTTTATAACTTTTTTTGGCGATTTTTAATAGTTTTGATTGGAAATTCGGAATCCAACCGGGATATTCTCCGATAAGATCAATATTTATTTCAGCGAGATTAAATAGAGCTTCAATCTTTTCTGATATTATTTTTTTAGAAACATGATGAAGACTTCTTTGACTAGTTATAATTTTAAGATATTGTCCTTGTATTTTAATTGAAGCTAAATTAGTAGATGTATAAACTAAATCATGTTTTTTAGGGTGAATTGAGATAGGACCATTTGGCATTACATAAAGTACATTTAACAAGTTATCACTAATAGTTTTTGGATATATATTTTCAATATTATAATTTTTTAGTACTTCATATATTATTTTCATATCTTTTTCAATATTTTTTATTCCAAATTCTATTTCAGAAATGATTTGGTCTATAAATAAAAAAATTTCATTAATTTTATCTTCTTCTGCATAAAATATAGATTCTGCTTCTCTAGGGATAGCGTTTGGTAAATTTCCCCCTAAAATAGAATTAAGATATATACTATATCTATTATTTATCTTCCATAAAATTTTAGAAATTATTTTTAGTGCATTTCCTCTTCCCTTATTGATATCAATGCCAGAATGACCCCCACTTAAATTTGTAATCGATAATCTTATTGGTTTTAGTTTTAGATCATCTCTAATATTTTCTTTAATATCAAGATTTATACTTCCAATTGTGTTTATACCTCCAGCACTCCCAATTGTAATTTTATTATCTTCTTCTGAATCAAGATTGATTAAATAATCACTATTGATGAAATCGTCATTAATATTAAAAGCACCCGATAATCCACTCTCTTCCTGTACTGTAAATAAAAATTCAAGAGAGATCTTATGAATAGTTAATTTTTTATTAAAAATCATATCCATTAGCGCTAAACAATATGCAATTCCAACACCATTATCAGCACCTAAAGTGGTTCCTTTTGCTTTTATCCAATATTCCTCGTTGATTTTAATCATTTCCAAATCAATTGAATCTTTTAAAAAATCATGTTCTTTATTATAATCCTTCTCACAAACCATATCCATATGACATTGAAAAGCTATTCTAATTGGATTTTTTTCAGATTGACTTGTAGGGCTTTTAACAACCAAATTCCCTATTTTATCCCTCTTAAAAATTAAATTAAAATTTTGGGCTTTTTTCTCTATGTATTTTCTAATACACTCTTCATTTCCAGAACAACGAGGTATTTTACAAATTTCAGAAAAATAATTCCAAAATTCTTTAGGTTTTCCAATATTTTTCAATTCTAACATTGTTCTGAAAATATTTATATTCATTATTATTTATTATTTATAAAATAAGATAACGCTAAATTGTATTTAATATTAATGTGAGAGATTTATAAATGAGTGATTGGAAAAATCTTTATTCTGAAGTTAAAAAGCGTAAAATGGAAGCATTAAATAAAAAAGATGTAGTAAAAGCGGTTGAAAAACATGGAAGAATTCTAGCTATTGAAGGTGAATATGAAAAACCTCAAAAAATAATTGAACACATGTATGCGGCAGAAAAAATTGTTATCAAAAGAAAGATGATAACAAAAAAAATTAGATCTATTGATTTTAATGATTTTGATGTTTTATTAATAGGATGTTCGGGTAAAGATATTCCTACTAGTGTATTTTCAAAAATAAGGGATTTTGTTTTAAACGGTAATTATTTAATTACTACAGATTGGGCACTTCAAAGTATCATAGAACCGATTTTTCCTGGGTATATTAGATGGAATAGACAAAGAACTGCTGATGCGGTAGTTCCATGTCAAATATTAGAAACAAATCATCCTTTTGTAGAAGGAGTATTAGGAGAAATTCAACAAAGTAAATACAAGTCTAATGATACTAAAAATGATGAATTCAAATGGTGGTTAGAAACTCGTTCGTTTCCAATAGAAGTGTTGAACTATAACGAAGTTAAAATATTGATTAATTCTTGGGAAATAAAAAAAAAATGGGGTGAAGGAGCTGTTCTTGTTTACTTTAATTATGGTAAAAAAGGAGGAAAAGTAATCCATATGATATCACATACTCATTTACAAAAAGGAGGAATAAAAGGAAAATATGCTTCTGCTATGATTCTAACCAATATATTAGATGAAAAAATATCAAATAAATTAGGTATTCAACAAAAAAATCAAGGGTATGTAAGTAGTTGGGAAGAAATTCCTCGCCCAATTCAAAATCAAAAGCCTTTAGAGGAACAATGGGTAACACCTCAATCTAATAACAATTACTTAAATCCTTCTTCTATAAATCAAGATAGCAATGTTTCTTTAACAACTACATCTCAAATAGTAGAGATAGATAAAAATAGTTCAGATTTCTCCTTTGGAAGTAAATGTGTATATTGTGGATATGATTTTTTAGAGTATACTAATAAAATTTATAAATGTAAAGAATGTGGTATTCCTTATCATGAACAATGCATAAATCAGCAAGTCAATGAGGGAATTTGTAAGAATTGCCAACGGATCCTTTTGTGGTAAATATATTAGATGTAAAAGAACATTTTTTTATCAATACATCATTTCTCATAAAAATGTTTATGAAAAAGATAATTATCTGAAAAATGTTTAGTATATTTTTAATTAATTAAAATACCAAACATTTTTATATTCGAGTGATTAATATTATAATGGGTTTCTAGATAAATAGTTACCTTGTTAATAAAAAAAAAATTGAAGGTGGTTGAAAAAAATATATAAAAAGTAAATTTCGATTAGTTTGCTTAAACTATTAAATTACCACTTTTATTTTTATAATATTTTTTTTCTTATATTTTTTTCCCTTTAGATATTTTCTAAATGATTGATATATTCATTATTATATAAATTAACAAATTTCTTATTTTTAAAAATTAAAAATAACACAAAATTTCCTTTTTTAATCAAGAAGTTTTTATTTTTTATATAATTAAAAAAATTATAAAAACTCGAGTTTTGAAAAAAAAAAATCAAAACTTTAAAAAATATTATAATAATATAAAGGAGAATAACATAAATGTCATTTGGAATTGAAATTGATAAGGATGCATGCACAGGATGTGGAACATGTTATGAGGTTTGTCCTTCTGAATGCTTTGACGAACCTGAAGGTGGTAAAGTAAAAATTAATGAAGAAAACAGAGAAGATTGTGTTGGATGCAGAGCCTGTGAAACCCAATGCCCTGAAGAGGCAATAACAATCTTAGAAGAATAATATAGTTTAACGAATATATTTTTTTTACAGAAATTTCTATTTCTTTTTATTTTTAATTTTATTTCTTTTTAAGAACATTACTAAATAAAAAGGGTTTAATATTTTAAAATAATACTTCTTAAGTATCTTTATAAATAACTTAACTTAGAAAGAAAAATATGGAGAAAAAGTGGGTATTTTCATATCATAATTCAATATTAGGATTCTTACCTCTAAATTTAAATAATCAAGAAAAAAAAATTTTTATTTGCTATACAAATATGGGAGAGTTAATATTTTTAGATATTTTTGGAAATTTTATAAAATCTGAAATCATACTTGAAAAAAAACCAATCCATTGTATAAAAATAAAAGATTTAAATAATAATGGATTTCAAGAAATCCTTATAGGAGGATTTGATGGAATCTTAAGAATTTTTACAATAAAAGATGATTTATCTCTCGAATTATTCTGGATTCATAAATTTGAAATGTCAATAAGTGGTATAATATTAGATGATATTAATTCTGATGATAATGTAGAAATAATCGTTTTTTCTCTTGATAGAACTCTTAGAATTTTAAATGTAAATGGTGAATTAATCTGGGCTCAGATGTTTGAAAAAGGAATTGGAGATGTTACTATTTATTTTGATAGGAAAAGTAATAAAAAACAAATATTTGCAGTTGGAAATGATGGAACTTTAAGAATTTATGATGGAAGATCAGGTGATTTATTATGGTTTAAGATTTTTAATAATAAATTAAGATGTCTCTCTGTTATTGAAACAAATGGAAGATCAATATTAGCTTGTGGAGGTGATGATAAAAAACTTTATTTTATTGAACTCGATAATCAAGAAATTATAAAAACTCTTGATTTTAATAATTATGTTTGGAAATGTAAAGCTTTCCCAAAATTATCCTTAGATAATTTAATTGTAAGTAGTTATTCATTTGATTTTTTTAATAATTCAAATTCTTTAGCTGATATTAATTTTACCTCAAAAATTTTATCTATAAATAAAAATATTGAAATAAAATGGGAATTAACAGAAATTAATTCAGAAGATTTTTGTATATTTACTAAAGATAAACATATCCTAATAGGAATTGGTACAACTAAAGGAGATCTAGTGATTGTTGATGAAAACAGTGGAAATGTAATTTTAAAAATAGAATTATCTTCTTGTATTAATATGGTTCAATATATTTCTGAAGAAGATTTA
>CAZBEU010000564.1:0-6763 GCA_964491005.1 uncultured archaeon
AAAAAATTATTTAAAGTAAAATTCAACTATTTTTCAAAAGAATATAATAATTCTGAGCATATAAATGAACAAGACAATATTATTATTGACGAAAAAATAGAATGGTTTATTATTGTAATAACATATGAAGATGTATTATTAGTTTTAGCAAATAATACTTTATCTTTTATATATTTTCTATGATTTATAACAGAAAACCTTTTTAGAATCAATAATCTAAGAAGAAGATATATTATGAAGATGATAAATGAAACCGCTATAATCACAGGATCAACTAGCGGAATCGGGAAAAAAATAGCTGAAATCTTCCTTAAGGAAGGATGTAAAGTTGCAATTTGTTCACGAAATAAAGATAATGTAGATAGAACTCTTTCTGAATTTCAAAAAAAATTTGGGGAATTTGTTATTGGAGATGTTTGCGATATATCAAAACCCGCAGAATTAAAAACGTTTGTAAAGAAGACTATTGATAATTTTGGTTCAATAAGAATTTTAGTTGCAAATGCAGGATTAAGTCTTTCATATGGTCCATTTCATTATTTATCATTAGAAAAAGTAAACAATGAAGCTAAAACAATAATAGAAACAAATCTAATAGGAACAATAAATTCAATATCTTCAGTTTTACCCTATATGAAAGCACAAAAATATGGACGAATTATTACCTTATCAGGAGGAGGAGCTGAACGTCCTTTAGAAAATATGACTATCTATTCTGCATCTAAAGGAGGAATTTTAGCCTTTACTCGATGTTTATCAAAAGAGTTGGAAAATAAAAATGAAGATATAAAGATCAATATCTTTAATCCAGGTATGACTAAAACAAATCTAGTAGACTCATCAAAAGTTATTAAAGAATGGAAGAGTGAGATTGATTTTAAAAAAGAATTAGACCTAATAATTAAATATATAGGCTCGGATATTAATAAGAGTTGTGAAAAAGTAATTCCTTATGTTCTTCCTACATGTAATAATAATGGAAAATCTTTTCGAGGTTTTTCAATCACTAATATGATTATGGGATTTAGAAAAATAAAAAAGACAAGGAAAAAATTAGGATTATAATTCATCTATCAATATTCTAAATTTTAAATACTTAATATTTTATTAAAATTATAATAAAAGCTTTTAACTTTTTATTTATTTCTTGTATTATTAAAAAAAAAAAATCATATATAAATGTCACTTCCTATTAAAAAAGCAATAGAAATAGATGATAATACTACACATTATATCCATAAGATGCTAAATCATGAAATGATATTAAAATATGAAGACAATAAATGTGTAGAATGCTCTTTTTGTCATTATGTATGTCCAGTAACAGTGAGTATCTACAATGAACCATATAAAAAAACTGCAATAGGCACTCCAGAAGAAATGGGTATAGATTCAGATAAAAAAATAATAGTAGATACAAAAAAATGTATTCATTGTGGTCTATGTTCAATTTTTTGTCCTGGATATGCATTAGAATTATTGATTAATGGGGAAAATAAGTTATTATTAATTGAAAATGGTTCTATTCCCGAATTTAAGGAAGAAATCCATGAATTAAAAAACGGAAATAAAGTAAGAAAAATAGTTGAAGGTAGTATAAATATAATATGCAAAGAGAAAGAGGATTCAATAATTCAACAATTCACAGAAGAATGTGCTACGGGAGCACTTTCAAAAAAGAATAAAGATATCGAAATAGATAAAAAATTGTGTATTTTATGTTTCAAATGTTCAAACGCTGCAAAGAACTATAAAAATATAGATGTTAAAATACATAGAGATAGATTTATGAATATTGAGGGAGAACCAGGATCTGTTTGGAACGCTGTAATGTTGCGAGTTCTTGGAAAAGAAGGAAAGATTAAAGGAATAATAAGTAAAAGTCAAAATAAACTGGTAACTTCTATGATGTCTTTATTATCAAAAGAAGAGGACTCACATAAAGAATAATAGATAAAACTTTTTTAAAATTCTTATATTACTTCTTTTAAAACAAATCATTACTATATTCTAATTATTTAATTTAGGATTTTTAATAATTTTATTTCTATAGAGATTAGGATCAATAATACTAATCATTTTATCCATATCCAAGGGGACATTGAGAAATTTTATTATTTTATTTATTTCTTTCTTTGGATTTTTAATTACTTCCTTAAAACTCAAATTTAAAATTTCAATATTTGGTTTCTTATTTATCCAGAGTTTTACATTATTTAATTCTTTTTTAAAAGCTTTTTTTAATGTCTTTGGAGAATAGTTTTTTATTTTATCTTTAAGCATCTTTTGTTGAGATTTAATAATTTCATTGACATCTCGATTTATAAAAATAATTTTATATTTCTGATTTTTAGGTAAAAATTTTAATAAATGCGAAATTACTTTCACAGCTTTTCCAGTTTGATTTATCAAACAAGAATTATCATTAGATAAATTCTTAACGGCCTCCAGTTCTAGATATCCTTTTGGATTGTTTTTATCTGCTTCTCTTTTATGATCGGATAAAATCTCTAATCCTCCAGCTTGTAATATTTGCATAATGAGTGATGTTCCCGAGCGCGGGATGCCAGATACAACGACTAATTTGTCTTTTAGGTTCTCCATAATTAGATTCTTATATTAAAGTTAAAAATTAATTTACTAGACTTAAATGAAAATTACAAGATTAAAATAGATTTACAAAATTAAAATTCTATTTCTAATTTTCGTTATTAATGATTATGAGAAGTGTAAAATATATTATAAAAGAGATTATACATAATTGATTTCTTTAACCCAACATTTTAATCATAATTATCAATCTATTGAAAAATAATATGTGATAAAATTTTTCCCAAAATTTAAAAAAATGTAAAAAATTACTAAGCTTATATTTCAATTTGAGAAAATAAATTACTGAAAAAATAAATATAGTGAAGAAAAATGGCAAAGTCCGTTTGTATAAATGGTTTCGGCAGAATAGGTAGGAATTTTTTCAGAGCAGCTTGGAAAAATCCTGATATTGAGATTAAATATATCAATGATCTATTTGATGCAAAATATTTAGCTTATTCATTAAAATATGATACCGTCTTTGGTAGGTTTCCAGGTACAGTAGAAGCTAAAGAGGGTGCTTTAATAATAAATGGAAAAGAAATTAAAGTAACCGCAGAAAGAGATCCTGCTAATCTACCTCATTCTGAATACGGAATTGATGTAGCATTAGAATCTACTGGGTTTTTCATAAAAAGAGAAGGTGCTGCTAAACACTTGGAAGCAGGAGCAAAAAAAGTTTTAATCAGTGCTCCAGCAGTAAATCCAGATATTACAGTAGTATTAGGTTGTAATGATGAAAAACTAACAGAGGAACACAAGATTATCTCAAATGCATCTTGTACAACAAATTGCTTAGCTCCTGTTGTAAAAGTATTGGATGAAAATTTTGGAATTGAAAAAGGAATTATGACAACAATCCATTCTATGACAGGTAATCAGAAAACTGTAGATACGGCTACAGCTGGAGATCCTATAAAAATGATTAGAGGAAGAGCAGCAGCAAATAATATAATTCCTACATCAACGGGTGCAGCTAAGGCAATTGGAGAAGTGTTTCCTGAGTTAAATGGTAAGTTAGATGGAATTGCTATGCGTGTTCCAACTATAGATGGAAGTGTTGTAGATGGTAAATTTATACTAAAAAAAGAAGTATCTCCTACAGAGATCAATATAGCTATGAAAAATGCTGCTGAAGGATCATTAAAAGGAATTCTTGAATATACAGAAGATGCAATTGTTAGTAGTGATATCTTAGCAAATCCTGCAAGTTCAATATTTTGTGGATTATTCACTAATACAATTGATAACTTATGTAGTGTCTTAAGTTGGTATGATAATGAATGGGGATATTCTCATCGATTAGCTGACTTAATAGCTAAAAAATTATAAATTAACCAAAAAAATAATACTTTTTTTTCTTTTTCTTTTAAATTTGTAATTTAATATTCGAATTATTAGAGTAATCCTTTTATAGGATTCAAATTTTATTAAAGATATGGATTTAAACCAAGCTAAATCAATAGAGATTACAGATAAACCAATTTTTGATAAATATTTCAATAAATTCGAATCTGAAATTTCAGAATTTACATTTACTAATTTATTTGCATGGCAAGAATATTATCAATTCTTATATCTTGAGTATGATAACTATTTACTAATCTTTTCACAAAATTTTCTTAAAGAAAAAATAAAACCTATTTCAAAAATAGAGAATCCTATATATTTTCTACCACCTATTGGTGAGGATCCAAAAGATATGATTTTTTTCCTTTTTAAAAATATCAAGAATCTTGAAATTCACAAACTACCATTTTCATTATCACAGGAGATAAAAGAAAATAAAGAATATTTAAGTTTAAATTTAGAATTACAAGATGATAGAGATCATTGGGATTATGTATATAAAAAAACAGAGCTAATGGATTTACCGGGAAACAGATTCCGGGCTAAAAGAAATCATTTAAAATATTTTCTAAAAAATTATGATTATGAATTTCATTTAATTAATGATGATTTATTAGAAAGCTGCAAAACATTTCAAAATGAATGGTGTATTCAAAATGAATGTCAAAAACATCAAGATCTAAATGAAGAGCAAAACGCAATAACACGAATGATAAATTATTATTCTGATTTAAAATTTAGAGGAGGAATTCTTTTAGTAGATGCTATTCCAGTAGCATATACTTTTGGAGACATTCTTAATAATAATACAGGAGTAATTCATATAGAAAAAGCATATACAAATTATCGGGGTTCTTATCAAGCGATAAACAAATTCTTTATTCAAAATTGCTGTCAAGAAGTAAAATATGTGAATCGTGAGCAAGATTTAGGAATAGAAGGTTTAAGAATAGCAAAACTTTCCTACAATCCGGATCATATAATTAAAAAAAGTATCCTATTCAAAAAGATAAGTTGATCAAAAATTATTATAGTTAAATAAAATTGCCTTTTAGTTGGTTATTAGAAAGAAAATGCAATAAAATTCAAATTAATAAAATTTAGGAGAATAAGATTTTTATTTTTTTAGAGTAAAAAAGAATAAATATAAACCAAATATAATGTAAGAATTAATAAAATAAATTAAATAAAGAAACTTAAATGCCATATAAATTTATATTTCAAGATTTTTTATTATCTAAATAAGATCAATAAGAATATTTATTTAATTTGAGATAATTTAATTAGCGTGATTGATAATGTCAGAATATGAAGATGAATCAGAAGAAAAAGATTCCGATATTGAGGCAAAATGGATAGGTAGATTAACGGGTAAAACTCAAATTGATTCTGCCCAATTACTTATAGAAAGCGAAGATATAGAAAGAACAAATTTTCTAGCAATTTATGGAGACAAGGATAAAGAAGGAAATAGAAAATATTATTTATTATTAATTTCAGAGATCTGGAATGATCCTCAAGGAATGAAAGCAAATATTAGAGTTATTGGTGACCGCCCTCCAAGACCTTTTGAAATAGGTGCTAAAGTATATCTTGCTAAGCATGATCAAATACTTGGATTATTAGGAATTGATAATCCTCCAGAAACATCTATAAGTTTTGGGACTTTGTTAGGTTATAATTTTGACGTTAATCTTTTGGTTGAAAATTTAGGTAGGATATTTATAACCGGTAAATCTGGTTCAGGTAAATCATATACTATGAGTATTTTATGTGAAGAATTTCTTAAAAAGGGTATACCTATAGTAATTATCGATAGACATGGTGAATATGGAAGTCTAAAGATTTCTGGTGATGAGGACGCGGGAGAAAGTGAATTTATTAATAAAATAATAGAATTTTCTGATCTAAACATTAATAAAGGAGCAGATATTGACATTGAATATCTCTTTTCATTATCAGATAAGGATATTGTAGCTCCAAACTTATGTACAATAGTTAACTTACGAGGTATTCCATTAGAAGCTCAAGAAACATTAGCAGGTAAACTTCTAGACAAACTCTATTCTGCTAGTACATCTCGAAAAATACCTCCTTTTTATCTTTTCTTAGATGAAGCTCATTTATTCGCAGGTAAAAAAAGGACTAAAACATGTGATACTGTAAAATTATTTTCACAAGAAGGTAGAAAATTTGGTGCTAACCTTGTTATAGGTACTCAAAGGCCTCAACTTTTAGATACAACTATAAGGGCTCAAGCAGGTACGTGGGTTGTTCATAATCTTACAGATGTAAGAGATATCAATATTACTATTCAAAGTGCAGAAGATCTTAGCAATGAAAATAAATCAGATATAAATGGCCTTGATAAAGGTGAATGTATTCTAAGTGGGGAAGCTGCTAGTGGAATCCCATTGTTTGTTAAGGTCAGAAAACGTATTACAAAACATGGAGGAATGGGTTTTAATGCCCTTGATTTTTTACCAGAACAAACTGTTGATGAATTACAGAAAAGAAAATCAAGAATTCTTGGTAATAAATCAGAAGAAGAGCTAGAAGCAGGAAAAGAATTATTTCAAGAAATATTAGGTCCAAAATCCGATACAGAATATTTAAATATTATTTCCTGACCAGTTTAAAGTACTTATTCTAACTCCTGCTGTCGTGAATTTTATATACCGCAACCTGCAACAACCTGTTAAACTCATCCGGTTTCTCTATCATCGGGAAATGCCCCGTTCCGTGAATATAAAAAACTTCAAATGAACTTTTACAATATTTCTTAAGTCCGCCGGTATTTGTTGCCATTCAATCACTGTTT
>CAZBEU010000565.1:0-3633 GCA_964491005.1 uncultured archaeon
TTAAGAATAAAAAAGAGATAATATGGGTTTTATAATCCAAAAATTGTCTTTAATGAAATATATATTTTTGATAATTGAGAAATAATCTGTATATTATTTTGTTGCAGATAATATTTTATATAACCTGCTAAACCTTCATTATCTTTAACCCAATCTAAAAATAATTGAATTTCTGATTTTAACCCGGGATCTATATTATGACTTCCCACACTTTGTACAGGTGCATTATATCCTTTACCAAGCGAAGCAGAACCATCCAAATATGATTGTTTTGCACTCATTTCTCCCAAAGCTCTAGCTGTATCCATCATAGCGCCTCTCATATCTCCATCAGGAGATACATATGCTATAATTTTATATTCATCATCTTTTGCTGCTACAATGCTTCCTTCACCTCTTATTGATATTGCTGTCAATCTTTCTCCTGTCATCTGTAAGATCGAATATTTCACACCTGAAATTTTAATAAATTGAGCATTTTGACCCACCCAACTTGATGTTACTTGTCCTATATCTGGACTAATATCCCAATTGTTTGTTTGATATGTTATGTTATTCTTCCCGGATATAACTGCTACTGCTAAAATAGTTGGATCTTTTTGCATCAAATTATAAACTGCTTGTTCTGGGGTACTTGTCATAATTATATTATTATCCTCTTATTTTAATTATTTATCTATTTTATTATATTAATATTTTCTATCATTATAATTTTAAAATTTTTATAAAAAGTTTGTTATTTATTCTTATGCTTGAAATTTATTTTTCCAAAACTCGGCAAATATTTATCACTTTTCGATTTTACATCTTGATCCGAATTTTCCTCTACAGAATTTTTCTCTATGTCAATTAAAATTTTATGAAGATAATCTGATTTACGTAATTGAAATACGTGACTTCTAAGATCTTCTTTGTTTTTAAAGATTTTTCCACAAATTTGACATTGAATAAGGTTTTCCAAATGCAACGCTCTAGGATTTTTAACAACCACTTTAAACCTTTCTCTCATTTTATTTTGTCGTGGACTAATACAAATATGTCTTATTAATTTTCCATAAGGAGGATACTGAAAAAAAACTTTAGATCCATGTGTACATTCCCAATATAATACATCTGCCCCACATTTTGGACAATTAGATTTAAAAGATCTGAGATGACAATGCTTTCCATGGCTCTTATAAAAATGTCGCATTATATAAGAAGAAAGAAGAAATGTATTAAAATCTTTTTATTAAATCCTAAATTGCAAAATAAAAAATTCATAATTTATTAATGGAGCAATCTTTATAACGCAAACATTTAAATGTATTATCTTAATTATACAAATTAAAGAAGTGAACTTTTTAAGGGTAGGCATTCTTATGTCTCAAGAAAATTCTAATTTATGTCCAGAATGTAGAAATCAAAATCTAATTGTTGATATTTTCAGAGCCGAAATGGTATGTAATGTCTGTGGACTCGTTATATCTCAAAAAATGATAGACTCTGGTCCTGATTGGAGAGCCTTTTCAACTGAAGAAGCAAATAAAAAAGCTAGAGCTGGGGCTCCAACAACATTAACTCTTCATGATAAAGGCCTGAGTACTGTTATTGGATGGAAAAATACTGATGCATTTGGAAAAAAAATTAGTGCTAGTAAAAAAGCTGAAGTTTATAGATTAAGAAAATGGAATACTCGAACTAGAACTAATAAATCAATAGATAGAAATTTAGCTTATGCAATGAATGAATTAGATCGTTTTGCTTCTCAATTAAATCTCTCAAAGGAATTAAAAGAAGCAATTGCCCATATCTATAGAAAAATGGCAAATAAAAATTTAATCCGGGGTAGATCAATAGAAGCAATGCTTATCGCTTGTATTTATCTAACTTGCAGATTAAATAATCTACCTAAAACAATAGATGATTTCATCGAATATGCAACTGTTGATAAAAGAAAAATTGCTAGATGTTATAGATTAATAATAAATGAGTTAAAAATAAACCTGCATGTATCATCACCAACTAATTTTATCCCAAGATTTTGCGCAGAATTGAAATTATCTGGTAAAACTCAAAACAAAGCTGCTGAATTGCTAAATTTAGCAAAAAAATATAGAATCACTGCCGGAAAAGCCCCCACAGGGCTTGCAGGTGCAGCTTTATATGTAGCAGCTATGCAAGTAGGTGAAAGAAGAACTCAAAAAGAAATTTCTCAAGCTGCTGGAGTGACAGAAGCTACGATTCGTAATCGATATAAAGAGTTAATGACATATCTTAATATTAGATAAAATTAAAATTAGAACTAAATCTTTACAATATTTCAAATAATTTTGGAATTTATTCTACTTTTATTTTTTTAATAACATCAGGACGTTTCTTATATAAAATACGATATCCACAATGAGAACATTTTATCCCAGGTAGAGCACTTAATTCTTTTTTAGTTACTTCTTTTCCACATCGTGCGCATATATATCTCATAATTCTATAAATAATCTTTTCCTAAAATATTTAATTGTTCAATAGATCTAATATTAAAAATTTATAATATAGTTTTATAATTTAGATGAAAAATCTAAATATAAAGAGATTTTTTCTTATCTTCAGTATCATTAATTTGTAGAGTCTCAAGATTTTTTTCTAATTGATCCCTTTTTATTTGAAGATTTTTAGATATATCATCTAAATTTTCTAATGAATATTTCTTTTTGATTGGTAGCGTAAAAGATCTTTGTAGGAGATCTAATAAGGTAATAGATGCTTTCAAATCGGTAATATCTTCATTGATTATGGCAATATTATCTGTTTCCGCTAAGATTACTAATCCATCTATATTAAATCTTGCTTTTGAGAGGGTTGGAATCAATCCATTAGCACCAATGATAACCCCTTTTTGTATTTTTTCACAATTATTGTTAGATAAAAATGTGGTTAATAAATCCTTAGAAGTTGAAGTTATATAAATTTTAGGAACTTTTGATTTTAATTTATTATTATTCACAGGATAAGCTCCCAATGCCACAATTAATTTAATACCCATTTGGAAAATGATCTCACTTATAAAGTTGGAAATTCTATAAATTCCTTTTGGAGTTAAACTTTGAGCATCAGCAGTAATTAACATAATATCTCTAACTTTATTAGGATCTTTCCATATCATTACTTCTGCCTTTGGGGCCGAAAGCAAGCTATCATCAACTATTGCCCCTGCAGGATAATCATTAAAAATAATATCCATATAATTTTTTGCATTTAATTGACCTATTAAGGTATCTATTGCAAATTTACCTACATCTGCGATTCCTGGCATACCTAAGATACATATTGGATTATTAAATTCGTGCTTAGAAAATTCTTTATGTTTTATTATTTTAATTCCAGACAAAACTGATTCATTCATATTATTTATCCTTTTTTTATTTTCTCTCAATCTTATAAATTGGTTCAATTTACTTAAAATTAAATATTTTTGAGATATTTACAAATGATTATATACTATTCATAAATTAGAAATTAACAATTAAATAAGCTTGTAATATCCTCATAGACTTATGAATTAGTATAATTCCAAAAAAAAAAAAAAATTAAAGTTGTTTTTTCTTAAAAGCTAACATAGATATAACTAAAAAGAGTGAGGTTAGGAGCATTCCT
>CAZBEU010000566.1:0-1730 GCA_964491005.1 uncultured archaeon
AATATTGATTGAATTATTAAACAAATTATAATCTATTGTAGTAACATCTTCCATATCGTATATACTAAAATAAATTCCTCTTAAATGATTACTTATAATATTATTTCTTATTATAAAATTTTCAATTCTGGTTTTATTTTCTACGAGAAAAAAACCCCATTTATTATTCCAAAAGATATTATTTATTACTATAATTTTTTTTTTGAAATGTGTTCCAGGAGTGTCATATCGTTCGATTGCGCAACCACTCCTACTATTATTAAATACAATATTATTATAAATAGTGATATTTTCAATGCTACCACCACTTTCAGTTGCTATAGTTATCCCATCTAGATTATTATAAACAAAATTTCCGTAGATTTCAATATTATAATTAAATTCATCAAAAGCATCAATATAAATACCAACCCATGCATTATGTATTATATTTTTATAGATCTTACCATTTGAACCACCACACTTTACATCTATCCCCTCTTTGTTACCAAGTATATCATGGATGTAATTATTTTTTATTTCGAATCCATCTACAAATCCTTCAAGTGAAATTGCCTCTTGATTGCTATTATTATTTGTATTTGAAATTTCATTCCCATCAATAGTTAAGTTAGTTATCTTACAAGTCCGATAATTATCATGAACATGGATACCACTACATTGACTTTTATATACATAATTATTTTTAATTATTATATGATCACAATTTCCTCTCACTTGAATTCCTGTATATACAGAGTTTTCAATTCTTAATCCTAAAATTTTGATGTAATTTTTATTCTCTATATGAACTAATCCTTGAGTATATCCAAAAGACATACCCTTACCATTAATAGTTACAATATCACCAGGATAAGCCGTAAATGTAATGTAATTTCCAGAGATACCAGAGTTCTTTGGAATAATTCTCTCATTATAAATCCCTGATTTTATGTAAACCGTATCATTTGCGACTAAAGTATTAGCTGCTTTTGTAATAGTCTTCCATGGTAATTCAAAAATTCCTGGATTTGTATCATTTCCATTTTCACCATCAACAAAATAACCAATAAGTTCTTTTGGCATCTCTTCATCATTAATTATCTTCTTTTGGAACATCAACGCTAATTGGAAGCTCATAATAACAATTCCTAACATCAGAAATCCTATTCCAATCTTTTTGATTGCTTTTTTTGAGTGTGAGTTCCTCATCTTAATAACTTTAAAATCCTCTATATCTGTAAATTAATAAATCTTGATTTTAATAATTTTACCTTCTGGTTTGAGTGTTATATGCTCATTACCCTTGAACTATGGGAAAGAAAAAAAGAACCAACTAGATTTATTTTATTATTATCAGTATATAAATTTAAAATAAAAAAAAAGTTTTTAGCTATTTTTTGGGATTTTTATTGTATTATAACTGTTTTCTATGGTGGTAAATCTATTAACCCTACATATGCTTGAGCGACAAGTAAAGCATCCACAATATTTATAGTTCCATCATGATTTACATCAGCTTGTTCTGGATAAAATAGTTGAGGATTTAAACCTACATAGTATTGTGCTATCAATAATGCATCAATAATATCCACATTACCATCATGGTTAACATCACCATTTTGAAACTCAGATTCTTCTCCATAAACTTCAAATTCATAAAGTGAGAATCCGTATTGAAGTACTCGAGTAATGCCATACATACGAACATATCTAGCACTAGTCGGTGTGAATGAGATAGAATCTAATCC
>CAZBEU010000567.1:0-5997 GCA_964491005.1 uncultured archaeon
CTTGTTTGAAAGTATGAATTAGAAAACGTTTTTTATAGTTAGAATTTCTGATTTTTGGATGGAGTCTCTCAACTTCACTATAAATATCATCTCTTAATGAATTTAGGTTTGAATGATCTAATCCTCTACAATTATTAGGATGAAAATCAGGTAGGAAGATGCAAATGAAATTAGGGTCATTCATTACCATTATTGCATGTCTCTTTAATTGTTCTGGACTAAGAAGTGTTGATTTTGTTCCTAGATCTCTAATTTCAAATTCAATATTAAGAAAGAAATTATTATATTTATTAATAATTCGTTCTTCAAGAAAAAATTTCTCAGGTTGACCTTCAACAAGCATCCTTATAGTTAATCGATGGTCTTTCATCATTTATCCCTTCATTATAAAGAATTTGAACGATGAGTAGAAACAATTGTGTTCTTTTCAACATCTTTGAGATCATTAATAGTTTCAACTAATGATTTTTCATCTGATAGTCTTATAACCCTTGTATATAAACCTTTTCTTTTAAAATAAAAAATATTTTCGATCTTAAAACTTCTAAGGCTCTCAGAATCATGGGTGATGTATATTATCTGTGTGTTATCACTCGATGTTATTGAGAAGTCTACAATAAATGTTCTAATTGTTGGATGAAAACCATTTTCAGGTTCATCAAGCATTATCAATGGTGGTCTTTGTTCATTAAATAATATAGTTAAATAACAAAGTAGCCTAATTATTCCATCAGAAGCCCATTTAATAGGGAATAGTATTGATTTTGGCCATCCTTTTTCTGAAAATAAGATCTCCCCACTTCCCCTAATGTCTGACATTTTTAATCTTAATTCTTTAAAATTCTCTATTAAACGTTTTAACCAATTTCCAATATCCTCAAAAATTTCTTTTTGTTGTAGATTGATGTTTAATAAAACAGAAATTAAATTCTTGAAATCTTCAGAAAGTATTAAATCATTTGATATTTCATTGAATTCAACAATCTCTTTCTTAATATATCGATTAGAATCATAAAACCTAATTTTCTCCCAATAATTATAAAATCTTTCGAAAAGATGAAAATGTATATTTTCTCCATTATTTTTATCACATAAAAACTTCAAAATACTTCTGGATAAGTATGAACCATCATTTTGAAATTGGGTTTGTGAATCCCCTAATCCTAAACCTTTAAAACGAATATTTCCTTTAATGTTTGGATAGTTTACCTTAGTTTCTAATGAACCTTTAAAAAAAACCTCTGATTTTTCGAGATCAAGTATTATAAAAGTATCATTTGCCCAAAGGATATTAGATTTTGGTTCACGAGAGATACTTGCTTCATAATCATATAAATATCCTCCAATAATAATCTTAATTTTTATAAAAAGTGGTCCTTTTTGCCCAATACTTATTGCATTTTCTAAAAAATCTTTTACATAAGTATTGTTAATTTCTTTTTTACCAAAAAATTTTATTAACTCTCTGAAAAAAATAAAAAACTCTGCTATTGAAGACTTACCAGATGAATTTGGACCAACAAATACATTATATTTTTCAAATTCTATTTTTAAATCATCAAATAGCTTATAGTTCTTTAGTTCTAATAAAACAATTTTACTCGAAATCATATTCATTTAATAGTATAATGCAATATATAATAATAAAATATTATGATTAAAATTTTATAAATCCAGTGATGTATGATTATATAATAAAAAAATATTACTAATTAAATCCTTGAATATAATTATTAATATCCCCCATTTTTACCAATTCAGCTGGAAAATTAAACAATCTTAAATATTTTTTTCATGGAAAAAAGTCTTTTTTTAATGGAAAATCGAATTGAAAGGACAGTTTCACGAACAAAACAGTACCACTATGGTACCTCAAAATTATAATTATTCCAAGTTATGGAAATAATTTAGAAAAATTATTTAGCTCTCTCAAAAGTTTCGACAAATATTAAAAATCCTCTAGTTACCCCATAGTTCATGAATTTTAATTAAAGATATTAATAGATATAATTATAATCTTAATTTAATTTTTTTTACTAAATAAATTTTCACCTTATTACGTGTAAATTTAGGTCTTATAATTCTTAGACCTGAGTAAGTAAAGTATGTGAGAAAAATCTTTTTCTTTATATTATTCAAAATCATTTAATATTTTTTTAAATTCATTAGAATCCCTAAGATTTTTTAAATCAGGTTCTGATTCTGCATTATTTAGAAGATTTTTATTAAGATTTAAAGCTAATCGTAGATCTATAGATGCGTTATGTATGTCATTTTGAACAGATTTTAGACAAGCTCTAAGATAATAAGCTAAAGGAGATTTACAATCTATTTCTAATAATTTATTTATAATCTCAATAGTATCATCAAATTTCTTTAATTTAATAAAAATGGCTCCCTTGTTATAAATTGCTAAAATATTATTTGGGTTTATTCTCAATATTTTATTGAGTACATCTAAAGCTTTATCCAACATATTTAAATTATCAAAACAAACTCCCTTATCGTTCAATGCTTCTTGATGAGGAAATATCGGTGTATTACTCCGATTTTGTAAAATCTTATTAAATTCTTCTATCTTATCATTATTTGTGAGATATGTTATATCAGGAATGCCTTTTAAATTAGTAAAATCTTGTATTATTGGTCGTATTGGGTAAAACTTATTATCTATTATAAGATAACTATTAAAAATGCATTTGCTAAATTCATAAATGGATATAGGTCTTATTTCATGTTGAAACATAAAATTAATAGTATTAGATGGAAAATATTGTGAATAATATTTTAAAAATGTATTTACATCTTGAAAAAATTGATTTTGAATCTTATAAATAAATCTACTAAAAAATTCCATCTCTATAAGTTGTTCTATTTCCATATTTTTATTGGCTAATGATTTTATAGGATATTTTTTAAAAATAACAGTTTTCATCTTTCTTTTAAATTCAAATTCATTAAATTCTTCTTTAATTAGGCCATATTCATTAAATACTTCCTCTTGAGTTGCATAAATGGGTTGATAAGTATGAGGATTTTCTAATTCATTACCTTTTTGAAAAATTATTTGATTTTTTTTTTGATGTATTCTTGATTTTCAAAAATATTAAATACCATTTCTCTCATTTGGGATGTATCCAAAATAAAAAACCAAATAATTTTTCAAAAAGTAGAGTTTTTTATAATATTACTATGAAATAATAGAAATGGAAAGAGTGATAGATAATTTATGGGAGTTATTCCGTTTAGAAATGATCTTCTTTTTTATTTAAATAAATTTATCGATATTGATAAAAATCAGAAAATCATCTATAATAATTATTATATTAAAGATTATGATTATGTTATTAAAATTCCATTTCCTATAAGGGAAGAGATCGACAAGACGATAAAATGTGAAAAATTTGATCTTGCAAAACATACTTATATTCTTGATTACGAATAAATAAATATAATTTAAAAATTCGAGGAGAGATTATTTTTGAAGATTATGTAATTCTAAAACTATGACGAATGGAAAGAAAGATAAGGAAAAATTAGAGGAATTTATAGAATTTATACGCATTAATCTGAAGATAGAATTTAACCAATCTAAAACTGATGAGATCAATAGTCAAACAAAACTTATTATAGAAGAATATTTTAATAGAATACTTTATCTTTTTGAAATTGAAAAAGAAATAAGTCCTTCTCTTGATGACTACCTTATTAAAAGGATCAAGACTGAGCGACAAGAGTTGGATAAACACAATATAATAAAAGAGATTATAGAACAAATATCTGATTTGAATCTAATTTATGACTTTGGAATATTAGTGTTTATGCTAAAAAAATCCAAAATAGATCTACCCGACTTGGATAAAATCTTAACTTACCTTATTATGCTTGAAATTAATAGAAAAAATGAAAAACTCAATCTTTTGTTTTGTCCTTTTTCTTATAGCTGTATTTTACCTAAGAAAGCATCAATATGCAAATTTCCAAATAATAAAATCTGTCCTGAGTATCAAATGAAAGAAAACAATCTAAAATTAAAGTATAGAAATTTAAAGTAAATCGTATTGATTAAATTGTTCAGTCGATTTTTTCCAAGAATAAAAGAGAAAATTATATATTTTTATATTGTAGTTTACATATTAATCATTTATTTGGTCCTTGTTTTCTCGATTTTAATGCAATATGTTTTCCGTATTTCATTAATAAATAATCTTTCTCCCTTTTCAATTAATCTCTCACAAATGCAATAAAAATTATCATTATCAAAGAAAAGAATATCTCCTTCCAGATTTAACTTTTCCAACTCTTTAATAAACGTTTTTACAATCAATTTGACCTTTTATATTTGTCTCTATATAATGTTTTATTTGACTAGTATTTAAATCTTATAAAAATAGAATTTTATTGTATTGTTGAAAAAATAATTTGACTTTTTTCTGTTAATTTAGAAAAAACATAAATATACAATATGGATCTTTATTAATTGCATTTTTTTCTCAGTATTTTTTCTAGTAACAGTGTATAATCCAAATCTCAAGGTGATTAAAGGTTTCAAATGTATTTATTGTTGAAGATGATATTTCTTTACAACAAATATATGAAATAATTCTTCTTTCTAATGGATTTCACGTGATTGGTCATGCGTATAATGGGGAGCAAGCAATAAATGAATATAAAACATTTATTGAAAAACCTAATATTGTGATTATGGATTATGGAATGCCAATTAAAAATGGACTTGAAGTGACAGAGGAAATTATAAAATTAGATCATAATGTCAAAATTATTTTTGCCAGTGCTGATCCTACAATTAAAACCCAAGCATTACTTTTAGGAGCAAAATCGTTTTTAACAAAACCATTTAGTTGTAAACAACTTATTCAAACATTAAATCGTTTTTCAATGAAATCTCTTTAAGGAACTCTTTTCATCTTAAAGCAATTTATACTCAAAAATAGATTTTAAGTGATTACATATTTCTATAAGCAATTCTTTTTCTTCTCTCAAAAAGGATTTTTTTTTTAAATAATGAACATCAATGCTGAGATGTGTATTTTTTATATTTATCTTATTAGAAATTTTCCATAAAGTATTTTTATAATTAGAAGTTTTATATATTTTCCCATTAAATGATAATTTAACACATACTATCTTAGGGTTTTGCATAGCTTCTTGTATTGAATTAATCACTCCTTTAAAAATATCTACTATCGATACATTAGGATCTGTAACTAATCGTATTATTGTATATAAACAATTAAGTTCTTTAATACGTTCTTTTAATTTCTTTTCAGATTCTCTAAGTTTTTTTTCTGTTGATTTAAGTTCAGTAATATCTTGAATAATTTGTATCGCTCCAATTAGTTCTTTTTTATTATTGAACAAGGGACGTGCTTTTGACCACAAATATAATCCTTTAGGCTTTCCATATTTAATATAACTATCCATTGAGAGAATATCTTTTGTTTTATTTTTAAAAAAAAAAGAATATTTTCTTTTTATTTCTTCATTAGTTTTTAATGCAAGATCAATTAACATAGGCCTTTTTTTTCCCCATACAGCCTTTGCATATTCATAATCTCCTTTTCCAACTATTTCCTTTGCTTTAATTCCTGTTAATTCTTCAATAGCATGATTCCAAGCAATAACAATTCCTTCCTTATTAATAATAAATGTTGGATCAGGGAGAAATTCCATTAATTCCACCAAATTATTATTTAAATCTCTAATATCAGCAATATGAAGATTATTTACCTCATCCCATTTTTTCATTATCCTAACGGAAAACTCTATTTCACTTAAGAAGATAGTTATTTGATTATAGAATTTATATTTAAAACTATGGATATGAGATAAAGAAATATGATACTACTTACTCTGAAATAACAAAAAAAAATCCTCAATTGAGGTTTAAAAACATTTAAAATCGCATCTTAATGCAAAAGTGAGTCTTATTTATTTGAGTGAGAAGATTTCACGCTTACTTTCTTATATAAATTA
>CAZBEU010000568.1:0-3029 GCA_964491005.1 uncultured archaeon
CCTAAAGGAAGGGGTATTCTTGAGGCTCAAAAGATAAATTCCCTATTTTATACTTTTATACTAATAGGTCTAAAAACTTATTATTCATGATTATAATATAGACAATCATAAATTTTATTTTGAATTATGTATATATCTATTTATTCTTATTTATATTGAATACAAAATTGATGTGATTAATAAAATGGTAAAATGTGAATGTCCTTCCTGTTATTATGAGTTTGAGCTAGACGAAGGTACAATTGTAGGAGAAATTGTTACTTGTTCTGATTGTGGTGTTGATTTAGAAGTAACTAAAATAGAAAATGAAGTCGCCACAGTTGAAGTAGCTGAAAAGACTGAAGAAGATTGGGGAGAATAATTTATCTATCATTCTCGAGTTTTTAATTCTTCTTGATTAATCTTGTTTTATAACGATATATACTATTATTATAATGATTTTAAGGTTTACACTATGTTTTTTCCAATAAAATTATTTTAAGTTACTTTAGTATTTCTAGAATTTTTTGGGCTAGATTTTTTCCAACAATCTCAGAAATGTCTTGAAAAGAAGCTTTTTTAATACCTTCAATGCTTCCAAACTTATTAAAAAGCATATTTCTTTTAGCAGGTCCTATTCCCTTAATATTTTCAAGAATTGATTTAGATATTCTTTTTTCTCTTTGTTTTTTATGTAATCTTACGGCAAATCTATGTGCCTCATCTCTGATATGTTGGAATAGTCTTAAAATTGAGGAATTATTCGGTAATATAATAGATTCTTTTTGATTTAATATAAAAATCTCTTCTAATCTTTTAGCTAAACTTATTATTGGAATCTCAAGTCCTAAATCTTCAATGATTTTGCCCGCAGCATTTAATTGGCCTTTACCTCCATCGATTAAAATTAAGTCTGGTAAAACACCATTTCTTTTCATAATTGAACTATATCTTCTTTTGATGACTTCTTTCATCATTGCTACATCATCAGGAGTTGATTTTGATTTAATTTTATAATGTCGATATTTTTGATTAAATGGTCTTCCTTCCAGAAAATATACCATAGAACCAGTTGCATCCTTACCCTCTATATTTGAAATATCAAATCCTTCAATTATTCGAGGTATAGTTGGTAGGTCTAATAAATTTTTGATTTCTTCTAAGATTTTCTCTTGATCTAATCCTTCCTTTTGTTTAATCTCTTCCATTTGTATTTGTTGAATAACCATAACTTTAGCATTTTTAAATGCGATTTTTAGAAGAGCTTGTTCATTATAATCGATTGGAGCTCTAATCTTGATGTTTTCTTTTTTATTTTTAAGAATATCATTTAATAAAATAAAATTATCTGAAAATTGAGGTATTATAATAATGTCTGGTATATTATATGAAAGATCTTGATAATATTGACACAAAAGAGATACTAATAGCTCGTTTTTTATTATTATTTTATCCTTTAAATTAATATTAAATTGACTTTTTTTCATTATTTTACCTTCTCGTATATGAATTATAATTAATGAAAAAAAGTGTTTTTCACTATAATATTGAACTATATCTTTATTTTGTTCCTCATAAAGAATTACATGTTGTTTAATTGTTGAATTTTCAATAGCATCTAATTTATCTCTCCAAAAAGCAGCAGCTTCATATCTTTGAGATTTTGCCGCATTTTCCATATTATTTCTGATTTGCTTTCTTAAATCTGTAGTTTTACCATCTAAAAATAATTCAATTTTTTTTATATTTTCAAAATAATCCTCTTTACTTATTGTACCAATACAAGGACCAGGGCATAGGTTCAATTGATAATAAAGACAATGTCTCTTCCGCTGTTTTATTTTATTCTTACAAGAACAAAAAGGGAATATTTTTCTTAAATCTCTTAAGATTCTTAGTATATCTCCTTTATCCGTATATGGTCCAAGGAATCTATTTTTTTGATTAAAATGATGAGGGTTTCTTATAATTAAGACTCTTGGGAATTCTTCTGAATATGTTATCATAACCCAAGGATATGTTTTTGAATCTCGCATTAAAACATTAAAAGGAGGGCGATGCTTCTTGATTAAAATGTTTTCTAATATTAATGCTTCCTTTTCATTTTCTGTTACGATAAAATCAATAGAATAAATTTTACTAACTAAATCCTTTATTTTTTCTCCATAATAAGGATCATTAAAAGATGTTTTATTAAAATATTGCGCTACTCTTTTTTTAAGACTAATGGCTTTACCGATATAAATAATAATTCCATTTTCATCTTTAAATTGATATATTCCTGGTTCATTTGGTAAACTTTTTCTTTCTAAATCTAAATTATTCATATATTTTCAATATTATAATAAATTTAACAGTGTTAGTTTATCATCTATCTATATTAAAACAAACAAAAGAATTTTTTTTTTTTCTTTATCTAAAATAAGATGGATCTTCGATTTTTTAAATCAATGATAAAATTATTTTATTGACAATAAATTATTATCATTTATTATTTTCCAATTTATATAAAGAAATTTTAGTTTTCTTATTATGGTAAACATTAGAATATGTCCAAAATGTAAAAAACCATCATTAACAAATGCTCATAATTTATTGAGTTTTTGGGGTGGAAATACCTTATTAAAATGTAAGGAATGTGATTATCGAGGATACTTTTATTTAGAGATTGATTCTAATGAATATAAAGACCAAAATGAAGAAAATATCGAAAATAATAATGATATAATTAAAAAAAATGCTCAAGATATTATTTTTCATAATTTATGTCACAATTGTGGTTTAAAACTAAGAAATAACTCAAATTTTTGTTTTGAATGTGGATTTAATAAAGAAACGAGTGAAAGATTACCTTCTCCAAAATTAATACCAAAAAACGCTAAAAATTGTCCATATTGTAGTACTAAAATAAAAAAGAGAGATAACTATTGTATATATTGTGGAAATAAAATTGATCTATAATCATTCCATCGTTATTATTCTTATAAATAATTCAGTAGATCCACTTATTTTATACATTTGAAAGTGATAAATGGGAATAAAATTATAAA
>CAZBEU010000569.1:0-7579 GCA_964491005.1 uncultured archaeon
TCAGCATTTAAGACTATTCTTGATAGATATTTATTATCTAAATCAAATTTAATCCTTTTTAAGTAGTGTGAGGGTATAAAGAATTCAATCATTATTTTTTTAGAGGTTACGTCTGTAAATTGACTCTCTGCCCAATTATATTCCTTTAAATTTTTAGTTACTTCATCTAATGCTGCAAATTTTAGAATATTTTCGTCTCGTATTCTCTTTCTTTCATTTTGATATTTTATCAATGTTTTTGCTAGGTACATCATTTCATTATTTATTCTCTCAAAATTAATTCCTGTTTGAGTTAAATATTTTTTAAGTACAGGAACTTCTTCTGCATGAACAATATTAATTCTCTCTTTAATATCTTCCTCATAAATATTAGGATAAATTATAAAAAAAACAATTCTCTCTCTTGAGATTTGTACATAATGATATACACAATGTAACTCAGAAGAATCAAAAATATTAGTTAAAGATAAAATATTTTTTGAAAATGTTGAGTATACTTTAAAAGTTAGATTTTTCAAAAATTTCAGATTTTCTCTATTAAGGTTAAATTTATCGAGAAATTCATAAGAATCATTTATCAAATTTATATTTTCTAATTCAATAGTAGCTTTCATTATATATCTTTCTAATTCAATGACACGATTCATATAGAAATTTAGTTCTTCATTAAGATGATGAGTTAATTCATAAAAATCTTTTACGCTAAATTGCTCTTTATTATCTTTTTGTATTTTAAGTTTTTGAAAGTCTATTGGTTCTATATTAAGTTTTTTAAATAGTTCTTCCAAATCATGTTGAAAATTATCAATTTCTTGTTTGTGTTCTAATATAATTTTTTCTTTTTTTGTAAGATCCTTCCTTTTTTCATCTGATAATTCTTCATTCAGTACATTTGATTTAATATGTACAAGTTTTTCACTTGCCAAATCAATTAAAAGACTATCTTTAAGGTCTTTATCTATGAAAACTTTAACTAAGCTCATTTTTGTCATTTTGAATCCCACTAATTTATTTTTTTTTTTTTATCAAATCTTTTGTTTTTTTTAAACTAATAAAATCTTCTCTTTCTACCTCTTCTAGTATTTTCTCAATATTATTGATATCATTCTCTATTTGTGGTTGAATTACATTTTTAAGGCCTTGTATCCTTCTATTAATCTTCTCAAAACTGTTTGCATATTTAAAGAGAATATCTTCATTTTGAGCAAGTGATATCATTTCATTAAAAAAGATTTTTAAAAGACTCATTAGTTCATCTAAATATTTACTTGTATTTGTAAAAGAATAAGGAGGTAATTTCTTTTCTTGTCCCAAATCATATTCAATTTGGGGAATCATAACTCCAATTTTTTTTATATTCTTTAGTATAAAAAAAGGTTTAAATTGAATTTCACTCATTTTGCTAATTAATATAACACTATTTTTACCTTGCTCCATATAAGTATCATTTAGTTTAAGTACAACATCAATAAAGAGATCATGAAAAGAGCTTCTTTGTGTTTTATATGTTTTCCATATTCTTCTAATTTCTTGAATTAATTCGGTTCGTTTAAAATCTAAGAATTCCTTTCCTTTTTCTACAAACTCTAATCGTTTTTTTAGTCGGAGAAGATTAGATTTTGTTGGTTTAATTTTTCTGAAGCTCATTTATATCACTCTTATTTATAATATTTATCAATGAAATTTTTATGTATTCTATTAAGCTTATTTCTTGGTAAATTTGAGAGTACTTTCCATGCAATATCAAGAGTATCGATAATACTCCTATTTTCATCAATTCTTTGATTTAAAAACTTATTTTCAAAAGCATTAGCAAAATTTAATAACGCTCTTTGCTCCGCATTAAGACTATCTTCTCCTACAATAGAGACTAAATCTCTGGCATCTAATGCATAAGAGTATGACGCAATTAATTGAGAACTTACATCTGCATGATCTTCTCTTGTAGTATCCTTTCCAATAGCATCCTTCATTAGTCGAGAAAGACTTGCTAAGATCTCAAATGGAGGATAGATCCCTTTTTTCTGGAGATCTCTACTTAATACTATCTGACCATCCGTGATATATCCAGTTGTATCTGGTATTACATGAGTAATATCATCATTTGGCATTGTTAAGATCGGTATTTGAGTAATAGATCCCTTACTTCCTTGAATTAATCCCGTTCTTTCATATATTCTTGCAAAATCTGTATAAATATGTCCCGGATATCCCTTCCTACTTGGTATTTCTTCTTTAGCTAAACTTAATTCTCTTAAAGCTTCCGCATAATTTGTTATATCTAATAAAACGACAAGAACATGCATGTCTTTATCAAACGCAAAAAATTCAGCAGTAGTTAAGGCTACATGAGGAATTATTAACCTTTCCATAACAGGATCATCTGCAAAATTAATAAATGAAATTATATTTTGAACATTTCCGCTTGCTTTGAATTTTTCAATAAAGGATATTGCCTCATCATGTATTATTCCTATTCCACAAAAAATAATCAAAAACGGCTCATCAGTATAAACTCTTGCTTGAGTTACTATTTGTGCTGCGAGGTCATTATGAGAAATACCTTGTCCACTAAATATAGGTAGTTTCTGTCCTCGAATTAATGTAAACAAGCCATCAATTCCAGATAATCCCGTTTGAATTACATTATTTGGATATTTTCTCGCGAAAGGATTAATAGGCATTCCATTGATATCTCGTCTAACTTCTGGGATAATATCATTAACAAGTATTTTTTTTGTTTCAATATCAATAGGTTTTCCTAAAGAGTTAAAGGTGCCTCCCATCATATCCTTTGAAATATTAAGTTTAAAAGTGTTATTAGTGAAAATTAATTCTGAATTTTCAGATGATATTTCTTTCGTACCTTCAAATACTTCAACCAATATTACTTCCTCATTTAATTTAACAACTTGTCCATTTCTTCTTTCTCCATTGTTCAAAATAAGATTAACAACTTCCCCATATTGAACATTATGTCTATTTTCTAAAAAAACTAATGGACCAATGATTTGATTAATTTTATGATAACTTATAGTCATTATTTACCAATTACTCCATGAATTCTTTTAAGATCTCTTAATTCATTAATAAGTTGATCTTTTAAATTTACAATTTTTTTAATATCTTCATTTTGAATTGTATTTTTAATCCTGAGTATATCTTCTATTATTTTAAAATTTCTGATATCTTTTACATAAAAATCTTCTTCAAGTAATTTTTTAGATTCTTTATATAGTAATAATATAATCTTAACTAACGCAATAATTTTTATTGGACTCGTAAAAGCATCAATTTTATCAAAAGCATTTTGAATTAAAATGGCTTCCTTGATAATTTCAGCTACAAATATATCTAATTGTTGTTCTTCGGGTAAGTTTTCCTCTCCTACTAATTGTGTCATATTTTTTAATTCATTTTCTCGTGATAATATTTCATTTATGATAATTCGGCATTCAAACCAATTTAGGTCTAATTCATGCCAGTTCAATTCTATTTTCTCCCACCATCCTCTAACATATCGAGGATAATTTGAATAAGACTCCAGCCAATTAACTGCGGGATAATGTTTTTCATAAGCCAATTCTGCATCTAATGCCCAAAATGTTTGAACAAATCTCTTGGTATTTGAAGTTATTGGTTCACTAAAATCTCCTGCTGGAGGAGACACAGATCCTATAACTGTCAGAGAACCTATATTTTTATGTTTTAAATTATCTTGTCCTAGTGTTTCAACAACTCCAGCTCTTTCATAAAAGCTTGAAAGTCTTGAAGGTAAATAAGCAGGATATCCTCCTTCAGCAGGCATTTCTTCTAATAATCCCGATATTTCTCTTAATGCTTCTGCCCATCTTGAAGTACTATCTGCTTGAAGTGTAACATCGTATCCCATATCCCTATAATATTCAGCAATCGTTATTCCTGAAAATATACTTGATTCTCGAGCAGATACAGGCATATTTGATGTATTTGCTATAATCACAATTCTTTCTAAAAGAGGTCTTCCATTTCTAGGATCTATTAATTTAGAAAATTGTTGTAAAACATCAGCGATTTCATTTCCTCTTTCTCCACAACCAATAAAAACAATAATATCTGCATTACACCATTTTGCTAAGCTTTGCTGTATCACTGTATTATGTAAAATAATTGGTTGAGGCCCTCCAATAAAATTATGATAATCCTCAACAGTAATATCATATACATCTGAAATATTATTGATAATTTCTATTTCATTTATTCTATCAAAATAAATATTTTCACATTGTGTTAGAATTTGTTTTAGATAGTTTATAATTTCAAAATCGATTTTAGGAGTATACCTTTCAATTGTTTTATATATTTGTTTCAACATATTTAGAGATAAATTTTGATTTCTTTTTATATAATTATCAAGTCTAATACCAGCATATTTTCTAAAGATATTATGCCCAAATTCATCTCTTCCTTGCTGTTTTAAACTTTTTAAAATATCAATATCGATAGGAATGATATCTAAACTATCAAAATGAGGTTTATTTTGTTCAGCATAATCAAATAAAGGTTTTAATTTGTCATAAATAAAGATTTCAGAAGATTTTAGAATTTTTGCTATATCTTCCGAACGTCTTCCTTCAAGTTCAATATAATAAGAATTCCTTTTTTTTGATATTCTATAGAGAACACCAAGTCTTGTAAGTAAATAACATAAATCAATGTGAAGATTTTGACTTGCTGTTGAAAACCCTAGAGTATATTTATAGAACCATCCATCACCAACAAAATAACCATTTAGAAAATTAATTAATATTGATTCTTTAGATTTAAGAATACATTTTGGAATTCTTATTTTGTATGTTTTATCCTTTTCGGGAATACCTATCATATAGAGAAATTTAGTAAGAGTATAATTTCTAATACACATAAAGGGTGTTCTTTCTTCTGAATCAAATCCATATTTAGCATTTAAACAAAAAATTATTTTAGTCAATTCTTTAAATCTATTTAATATCTGTTTAGAGGTGTTATAAAGATATATACCCCCATATTTTCCTTTGATATGACCATCTGCAACAAATAAACCTAACCATTCAGCGAATTCATTAGTTAATTTCTCTGGAATTTGCAATTTTGCAGATTGTTTTTCAGCTTTTAAAGACTTTATCTTTATTGGTGGTTCTTTAGAGAATTTAACCAATTTCTTAATAAATTTTAAAGGAGGTTTATTTATTCCTTCAGAATAATTTATAAATGTTTTATAATTTGTATTTAATTCCTTAGCGATTTCTTTAAGTTGATATTTTTTTTTAAGATTATTAATAAGATCCATCATCTTATTTAAAGCAGATTCATCTGATACCCTTAGAGAATCATCCATATCATAAGTATTAAAGTAAATTTCTTCACCCTCAATATTGATTTTTCGGGGAACTGCAATAAAATCACCTTTTTTTAGTTCTTTAGCAGATGTTTCAATAATATCTTTTCCATTAAAAAAATGTAATTTATGAATAGGTGTTAATTTTATCTCTCTACCCGTTCTTGTTTTAATTCTTATTAGTTTATTTGTTTTTCCTCGATAAATATGAGTTGCTTTTTTTTTTTTAAAACACATTTTATTGAGTGCAAAAACCTCTATATTATCTTCTAATTTAATAAGTGACTCTTGTTTTGAATTTACATCTGATATTTCTTTATTTTTATTGCAGGAATCATATAAATCCTTAATGTTGATTAGTTCACCACTGGATATCATAATAGGTGTATCTCCAGACACACATTTTCCTGTACCAAAACCTCCAGGAACTGCAACAGTGCCCCCTTTTGCGACTGGAAATAATAGATCCAAAACTCTTTGACCAGTGATTAAAGGTTCTTTAGGAGTTAATCTTTTATGATAAGGTCGGTTTTTAATAACAGACCATTTTTGAATCATATTAAATACTTTCTTTGTTCCATTTATCTCAACTTCATATAAATCATCTATAATAGTATATTCTCCTTCTTGTTTTATAGAACTAATAGTTCCGTTTATATCGGGAGGTATTAATATATAATGAGAAATCGCTGGAGATTCAGCAACAACACCTATAACATCGCCCGGACCTATTTTATCTCCTTCCTTTTTCTTTGGAATAAAATGCCATTTTTTTTCTCTTGAAAGTGAAGGAATATCAATACCTCTTTTAATAAAACTAGAATGCTCCATTTTATAAATTTTATCCAAAGGTCTTTGAATTCCATCAAATATATTTGATAATAATCCCGGAGCTAATTCCATAGATAATGGTTCTCCTAATGATAATACTTTTTCATTTAATTTTAAATTGTCAGTATTTTCAAAACATTGAACTTTTATTTCACTTGAATATATCTGAATAATCTCTCCAATAAGATTATATTTAATTACTTTAACTAAGTCATGTAACCTTACAATTTTTTCAAGACCTTTAACGGTTATAAGGGATCCGTTGATCTCAGAGATATATCCTAACTTATCAGATTTCGATTTCATCATATTTAATTAATTTATTTTCAATTTCTTTTTTTTTTTTATTTATAAAATTTTCAAATTCTTGCTGGATTATCTTCATACCAGAATCAGAGATTAATTCTGTAAAATGAATATCAATTAAGGATCGATTTTCTCTAATTATATTAGAAAGTTCATAGTTTAAATTTACATCTCCTTTATCTTGGGTTATTTTAAATCCACCTAAGATTATATCATTTGATTGTTCTAATTTAATATTTTTATCAATAATTTTATCTAATTCTGCTCTATTTTGAGTAAAATGCATTAAATCTTTTTTATTAAAAAATATTGTTGAGTTTTTAAATGACTTTTTATTATCAGAATATGTCTGTTTGAGGAGATTTAGAATAAAGTTATAGTATTCGGATTGATTTTTATTCACTCTTTTCTCTAATTCTTTTTTTAGATCTTCAATAAATTCATTAATTAAATTATTCTTATGTTCCAATGACTTTTTTTTAATATCTAAAATTGATGATGAGAGAATTGTATTTAGATATTTAAATGTTTTTGAGATAAAATCATTTTTTATAACTTCAGATTTACTAATTAATATATTTTCATTCTTCCTTTTTATTTCAGCTTTCTCAATCAACATTTGTTGATTTTTTTTTTTAATTTTATTATTAGCTTTTTCAATCAGGAAAATTCCTAATTTACCAAATTCTTTCTTTAGATCTTTTTTATCTGGAATCTTTATATCACTTCTAAAATAATAATTTTCCAATTGCACTATAAATTTTTTTCAATAAAGGACTTTTATTATCTAATTCTCTTTTAAATATTTGAGGCATTATATATATGAATGGTTTAATATTTGTTAGTTTAAAATTTGTTAAATAGCTTATAATATCGTCCGGGAGATCAATGGAGATTATAATCATGCCAATAGAAGGATTTTCTATTAATTTATTGAATTTATTCATAAATTCTTTATAGGAAGAAAGAACAGTACCTTCTATCCCTAACAGTGAAAATAATACAATAGTTTCATCTTCTCCAATGACATGGATTTTTAACGATTCTGTTTTAGAAATTGAACCCCAACTCTATTAAAATTTCTTT
>CAZBEU010000570.1:0-3721 GCA_964491005.1 uncultured archaeon
TTTATAAGAATTAGTATAATACAGATAATTATGACAAAAAAATTAGGCTATTTTTCATTAATATTACATTCTCATTTGCCTTGGGTATTAAATCATGGAATATGGCCGCATGGAACTAGTTGGTTAAATGAAGCTGCAGCAGAATCTTATATTCCCATTTTAGAAGAGATTAATAAAGTAATAAGTGATGGATATTCTCCAAAATTAACAATTGGTTTAACACCAGTATTATGTGAGTCTCTTAGCCATCCCTCATTTATAAATGGTTTTCAAGGATATTTAGAGCAAAAAATTAATGCTGCTTTAAAGGATCAACATGATTTTAAGCAAAATAATTATCGGATTGAACATATTAGATTAGCAGAAAGATGGGAAGAATATTACTCTAAAATTAAAGATCTATTTATTGAAGTATATAATAAAAATATAATTGGAGCTTTTAAAGAATTACAAGATAGAGATTATTTAGATATAATTACTTGTGGAGCAACTCATGGATATTCAGCTCTACTTTCACGTGAATCATCTATTCATGCTCAATTTAAAATCGGTGTTGATAATTATAAAAAACATTTTGGACGACCACCTACAGGAGCTTGGATACCTGAATGTGCCTATAGACCGGGTTATAGATGGAAGAATCCTTTAACTGGAGAAGAATATGATCGTCCTGGTGTTGAACAGATCCTAGCAAATAATGGAATTAAATATTTCTTTATAGACACAGTATTACTTTTAGGAGGGAAGTCAATGGGCGTTTATGCTGCAAGATTTCCATTACTCCAACAATTATGGCAACAATTTGCTTCTCAATATAATGAAAAACCATTAGATTTTGAAAAATCCCAATATGAGACATATCTTGTATCCTCAAGTTCACCTCAACCCCCAGTTGGTGTTTTTACAAGAGATGAAAAAACAGGGATTGTTGTATGGTCTGGGGAGCATGGATATCCAGGCTGTGCTGAATATCTTGATTTCCATAAAAAACATTTACCAGGAGGACATAGATATTGGAAAGTAACTCATGCTAAAATTGATTTAGCAGATAAAATGCTTTATTGGCCTGATGATGTTCCAAGTAAATTAGATGAAAACGCAGGACATTTTGTTAATCTCGTTAAAGATGTATTACGAGAACATAAGGATAATAAAGGAGAACCGGGACTTATTTCAGCTATGTATGATACAGAACTCTATGGACATTGGTGGTTTGAGGGTCCTTGGTGGATAAATCGGATTTTACGTTGGATAGAAGATGATCCTGAAGTTGATTTAATTCATTCAAGAGGTTATATGAATCAATTCCCACCTAATAGAACAGTTCAACTTTTAGAAGGAAGTTGGGGACAAGGATCAAGTCATTGGGTTTGGTTAAACGAATGGACAACTTATGTATGGCAACATATATATGAATGTGAAAAAAAATGTGAAGATATAATGACAAGACATGCTAATACATCAGATGGGAATCTAATTAAGATATTAAAACAATTAGCTCGAGAAAACCTCCTTCTGCAGAGCAGTGATTGGCCCTTCCTAATGACAACTTGGAGTGCAAGAGATTATGCTGAAAATCGAGTTGCTTTACATTATGAAAATTTCAACAGGATTTATAATATGGCAGCAAAATATGCAAATGGAGAATATATTGATCAGGGAGAATGGCATTACTTGGGTAAATTAGAAAATGAGGATGCTTTATTTTACGATATAGATATAAAAGCGTTCTGTAAGAGATAACCAATAAATTTCAAAGAAAAAGTATTTTATTTTTTCTTTTTTTAAAATAAATTTCATAAAATTTAGTTGTTTATTCTGAACACTAATTATTTCAAGTTAAATATTTGAGTTAAATTCTATAGTTGCATTTTTTAATTCTTTATCATTACTAATTTTACTATAGGGCCCTATTGTGGCTCTATCAAGTATAACATTATCACCGATGGTACAATTATTACAAATGATACTTTCATTTATTCGACATCCTGCTCCAATATTCACATTATCCCAAACAACACTCTTCTCTATAATTGTATCTTCTCCAATATTCGCATGATTTCCTAATGAAGTCAATTCCTTAATTTTTACATTATTATGTAACTGGACTTGTTCACCAAAACAGGCCGGTTTTTCGATAGTAACTCCTTCTCCTGAATTTATAATCCCCATTACATAAATACCATCATATTCTTTTCCATTTGGAGTAATTGGCCAACTATATCGTCTTAACAAATCCCAATTTGCCCATAAATATGTTTCCGCATTTCCACAATCCATCCAATAATAATCTTTAACAAAACCATAGAGATTATATTCATTCTCAAGCAGATGAGGAAATACTTCTCCTCCAAAATCAATATAATTTACCTCATGGAGCAAATCAATAATATGTTTATTAAAACAATAAATACCTGTATTAACAATATTTGTATGCAAATAGAGATCATTCTTTTGAGCCATACTGCTGAGATATAATTCCATAGGTGCGGGTTTTTCTAAAAATAAGTAAATTTTACGATTATTATCAATAAGTATAACACCATATTGAGATGTATGTGATTCCACAGATTTCATAGAAATTGTTGCTATACCTTTCTTTTCAATATGAAAATCCATAAATGATTTCATGGGTAAATTTGTTACTATATCTGCCATAGATATAACAATATTATTGGCGTCTATTTTATTAGATAATAATCTAATTGCGTCAGCAGTACCTTTACTATCTTGTATCACAGGTTCAATTACAACATCGCCAAGCTTATCTGGAGTCCATGTCTTTTCAATATATGTTTTAATTTTCTCTCCTTGATAAGCTAGAGCGAGTAAAATATGTTTGATATTGGCATAGATAAGATGAGCAATAGAATAATCTATCATAGGAACATTTGTCACTTTTATAAGTGGTTTAGGGAGTTCAGATGTTAAAGGCATAAGCCTTGATCCTTTTCCTCCTGCAAGTATGATAGCAGACCAATCTCTATTTGACATTTTTCCAATATTATGATATTTAATCTAATGAAAATAAAATTCGAAAATTGTTCATTACATTTCAATTGCACTATTAGTATGAATTCTTAGATTTAAATACTTCTATGATATAATAAATTTAATTATTTTAAGGAAAATATTTAATCATTAAAATTTTCAAACCTATTGATTTTTTTGATGGTATTCTAATGATTCCCTAATTTCTTTAGCGGCAATATGAGGCAGTTTTCTAGCTACACGCATATCTTCTGCCATTTCAGCCCCTCCGATTATTTCATGAGGGATAATATCTCCGAACATATGAAAATCAGCATCGTAATGATATGGACAACTATTAAAAAGGATATTTCTATTTTTCTCCACATTAATATCATCCAATGCTTGAAAAACCTTTTTTAAACAACTAGCAAAGTCAGAGATTTGATTGGATTTTAGTTGAGTAAACCTTCTTATATGCTCGTTTGGGTGAAATCGTATATGATAATTTCTTACTGGACTTCCAGATGTGAAAAACGTCCAGAATTTCGAATTTAATATTATTCGATCGGTATTACCATGGGATGTTTCACATAAATGACAATTTTCGCCCATTTGTTCAAAGGCTTTTAAGACATTTTCTAATCTACTTCCATGGCCGTCCATATTTAAATCAATATATACTTGTCCATGTATTCTAGGTTGTGAACCCCCTACTTTCATACCAATATTAAAAAAGGGAGAAACTGGA
>CAZBEU010000571.1:0-3743 GCA_964491005.1 uncultured archaeon
CTTCTATTGGAGAAACAAAAAAAAAGAAACAAAGAGTTTTAGGAGGGAATTTCAAGCTTAAGTTGTTTAAAGATTCATTTGTAAATGTAACGAATCTGAAAACAAATGAAACAAAAAAAGTAAAAATATTAAAGTTTGAAGAGAATAAAGCTTCTAAGGATTTAAATAGAAGGCATATACTCACTAAAGGAACCATTGTTGAAACTGAATTGGGAAAAGTACAAATTACCAGCCGTCCAGGTCAACATGGAGTACTTAATGCAATTCTTATTTAAAAAAAAGACAATAATTATATATAACCATACTTTTCAATAAATTCCTTATCATTTTATACAATTTAGAAATAATAATCTATTTATTATTTACAGATATTTTACTAAGAATTTAACTTTTAGAAGAAAAAATCTATTCTTCAATTTTTATGCTTTTTATATTAAATTTTTTCCCATCTATTATATCTGTATTCGGGCTATTACACTTATTACATCTAAATAATTGTAATCCTGTTAATTTTGCTTCATATGTAATAATTACTTTAGATATATTTTGGCAATCTTTACATTTTACATATCCAGGTAGCAATTTTATCTCTAGTTTTGCATTCTCAACAATAGAGTTTTTTGAGACAATTTCAAAGCATTCTTCTAATAATTCAAGAATTATTAACGTTAATTCTCCTATTTCAAGAAGAATTAGTGTTACTCGCTTAGCATTATACTTTTTGGCCGTTTGTTCTGCAACTCTGAAAATATCATGAGCAAAATCAAATTCATGCATTATCTTTTAAGCTTTTCCTCGATTTTTTCTCATTTGTTTTGCTAATTCTCTTAATACTTTAGATTTTTTTTTCCCATTTGTATTGATTGAAACTCGACCAGAATCATCCCACCAGGTACGTGGGTATTTTAAAGAATCCTCAATCTCATATTGATAATTAAGATTCTTTGTTGCCTTTACAATGTCATCAAGAGTTATTTTTTCTAAAGCTAAATTTCTTGGAAGTCGTCTACCTTCAGCCCGACTACGTTTTACATCAAAATATTGAGGCCAGAATATTAAAAAAGGTTTTCTTGAACGCATATTATAGACTCACTTACTAATAAATAATAAAAAGTGTTATTCAATTTAAAAATTATTAAGAAATTTCTTTTTTTATAAAATTCTTCGAATTAATTCAATTTCACCGAAGTCGATAAGGTTTTATTACAAAATCTTTATTATTAATTTATTTGTTATTTTAGGATGTAAATTATGAAAGAATTCAAGGTAAATGAGTTCATTACTTTAAAATTAGAGAATAATAGAACAAACATTTATATAGCAAATAAGAATTTTATGCAATGTAAATTTCTATTGCTCAACATTTATCTTGATAATATTCTACTAACCAATCATATAAAATCAATAGATGAAGCAGCAGATAAACTAGATAATAGTTTAGAACATGAAAGAGATAACAGAATACCTCCAGAAACCGAATTTTGGGGTCATTGTTCAAATATACAAGTATGGGTAGAGCATGATTATGATACAAGTGTACTACATAGTAATTTAGCATTTCCATTATTAAAAAAATTAAGTGAAATTGGAGATATAAAAGCTAAAAGAATATTTAAAGGAGAGATTGCTAAAAGACTTCATTCAGATTATAAACCTGTAATAGATTTTTTATTAGAAGAAAATTACTTAAAATTCTTTTCGAATGAAGAAATAAATACTTTATTTGAATGTGTAACGTTTAATGAGAGAAAAATTCCAATTATAAATTATGAATTAAATCTGAGTAATTTAGGGATAGAAAATATAGAAGATATCTCAAATTTAGATGATGTGGTTGGATTAAAAGTCTTAAATCTTTCCCAAAATTTAATTAAAAATATAGATAAATTAAGCGTTTTGATTAATTTGATCTCATTAGATTTATCAAGAAATCTTATAAATAATTTTGATAATTTAATAAGTTTAAATAAGTTAGAATATTTGGATCTTTCTTATAATAAAATTAAAAATATAGATATTTTAAATTCTTTGTCAAACTTAAAATATCTTGATTTAACAAGCAATCAAATTGAAGAAATTAATAATATTGAGAGATTAACTAATTTAAAAGAATTTTTTATATCTCGAAATAGGATAAATGAAATTAAAAATCTTGATAATCTAAAAAATTTAGAAAAATTATATCTATCGGAAAATTATATTGAAAAAATCTCTGGACTCCAAAATCTTAGGAATTTAAGAAATTTAATTCTATCAGACAATAGAATTCTATATATTGAAGATCTAGATAGTTTAGTAAATTTAAGAGATTTAGACCTTAGTAAAAACAATATAGATGAAATTAAAAATTTAGATTGTCTAATCAATTTAGAAGAATTATATATTAATGAAAATAAAATTCCTTATATTAAGGGCTTAAAAAATCTTACGTCTCTAAAGATATTAGTTCTCAATAATAATCAAATAGAAACAATTAGTAACCTTGAAAAGCTTACTCTATTGAAAAAATTATTCATTCAAAAAAATAAGATTTCAAAAATAAATGGATTAGATAATCTAGTAAATTTAGAAATATTAGATCTTTCTTTTAATCAAATAATTGAATATAGAGGGTTAGAATCTCTTAGGAATCTAACATCTTTAAACCTCAAAAATAATAAGATAAATAAGTTAGTGGAAGTAAAGAATTTAAAGAATTTAAAAGAATTATACCTTGGTAGCAATCATTTAAAAGAACTTGGTAGTTTAGAGGATTATACTAATTTGGAATCATTACAGCTTTCAAATAATAATATTATAGATATAAAAGGCTTGGAAAATCTCAAAAATTTAAAATATCTCTATTTTAGAAATAATCAAATTAAACAAATAGAGGGTTTGAATAATTTATCTAAATTAACTCATCTAATGATGGAATCTAATGACATTAATGAAATAAAAGGATTAAAAACTTTAACTGCTCTAAAAGAATTATATTTAAATAATAATAATATTGATAAAATAGAAGGATTAAGCAGTTTATCCTCTTTAGAAATCTTGGATCTCTCTGATAATAACATCAGTGAAATAGACAATCTAAAAAATTTAGAAAATTTAAAAATATTATATCTTAATTATAATTATCTTAGTGAATTAGATTCAAGAAAATATCCTATAAATTTAGAAAAATTAGTTCTAGATAATAATAAAATATTAAAAATTAAAGGTCTTACGTATCTCTCCAATTTGGAAGAATTAGATCTATGTAATAATTTTATCTCTAAAATTGAGAGTTTTAATTATGTCTCAAACTTAATAGGATTATATTTAGACTATAATAACATCACTAAAATAACGGAAATGAAAGAGTTATTTAATCTAAAAAGATTATATCTTAGAGGGAATAATATCACTGAAATAACAGGGCTTAATGAACTTAAGAGTTTAAAAAATCTAATAATATCTGAAAATCTAATAAAGAAAATTAAAGGATTAGATTGTCTATTAAAATTAAAAGAGTTAGATCTTCAAAATAATATGATATATAAGATTGAAAATTTATATTTTTTATCAAAACTTAAAATTCTTAATTTGAATGAAAACCATATTTCTGATATTGAAAGCAAGGAATGTTCTCCCAATTTAAGAGAATTATACCTAAATAGTAATAAAATCTTTCAAATCAAGAATATGAATCATTTTAATAACCTAAGAATATTATCTCTTAAAAATAATCAAATTGATCAAATAGAAGGGCTAGAATC
>CAZBEU010000572.1:0-1534 GCA_964491005.1 uncultured archaeon
CTTGAGCAGTATGAATAATTAGATAATCCCCTTCCTTTGTGATAGATCCCGCAATATTTCCTTTTCCTCCAATTATATTTTTAGCAGCCAATTGAATATCATCATTTTTAATAATAGCATATCTATTATCTAAAAAATTTAATGATGGTTTTTTATTTATCCAGGCATCTAATAATGCTTTACTCTCTTCATTAGTTATTGGAAAGTCTTTTGATTTAAATATTACTTCTCCTTCATTATTCAATAGAATTACTTCTTCTACTCCTTCATATTCATTGATATCTTCAACGATTTGTGTAAATTTATCTACATCCATAATAATCATAAAAAAATGTTTAATTCTAATCTGAAATAACAAATCATCAATTTAAATTTTAATAATTAAAAAATTTTTTATTCCTAATAAGAACTTTAAATTGAATAAAAAATGAGATAGATTATGGTAAAAAAAATAGTATTATATGATAAAATCTATAATCTTGAGTTTTATAAAGATAAAAACGACCTTATTCATAGATATGAAAAATATTTACTTGAATTAACTAAAGGATTTTCTGGTACTCATATTGAAATTAAAAAAAAAAGAGAATTTGATAATAGAATTGAAATATATATAGAGGGTTCTGAAGAAAAATTTGTTAGAAATATACTTAAAAAAGAAATTGGCAGCACAATTGAATTTGATGAAATAAAGATAGGACAAGTTCTTAAAGGGACAATGACGGAATTAGGGCAAGTAGGTTTTGGTATATTTGTTGATTGCGCGATTGTAAAACCTAAAAAAGATGTTTTAATTCCTTTATATGTTTTAAGAAAACAATTAATGAATTCAAAAAAAGTTCCTGTGAATAAAATAATCAATAAGTATGATTTTATAGATAATTTTCCTGTTTTTGTTAAGATCACCGAAATTGATAATAAAGAACAGACAATAAAAGCGGAAATAGATCAAAAAACTTTACAATTATTTGAAAGGATTATAAATGAAGATATCGAAGCACTTTTTATATCTGGAGCAACAAAACAACAATTTAAAAAAGTATTGATAAAGAAGGATCATTTGAGAGATATAATATCAGTTGAAAAATATGGATTTTTAGAAAATATTATTTTACTTAAAAAAGGGAGTAATGCTGTTGGAATTATCTCTGAAATTGGAAATTTATTACAGAAATGCAAATTTAGTATTCTTATTCCAGAAAGAATTAAAAAGGTCTAATTTAAAAATTAATAATTATTGTTTAAAAACCATATTTATGATCTTTTTACGATTTCTTGATTATTATCATAATTTATGAATATAGGTGTGTGGATATTATAATTATAAATAATGAGCCCGCTGAGACTTGAACTCAGGATCTTCGCGGTGTATTCACGATATAATTTGAGAAATATTATATTAGCGCGACGTTTATTACTCTTTTATTCAAAAAACCGCACCAAAATAAATAATCAATTTTGAAATGGGTGATCGATTCCGTTCGTTTGAAAATCAATAATTCTTCTCAGGAACTTCTCCCAGGATGCTTTTTAG
>CAZBEU010000573.1:0-2404 GCA_964491005.1 uncultured archaeon
TTCCCGGTGCTAAATATCCTTTTAATATAAAATTCCATAATTCTTCTATAACAAAAATAAAATCACTATCTGATATAGATGTCAAATTGAATATATTTGTTCTCATTGGATCTCCCTCAATATATCCTAATTCAATAGCAATAACTTGAATAAACTTATGTAGAGATGGGGTACTTATATTTTTAATTCCTCTTTTTAATAAGATATTTGCTATATTTATAGCTTTTTCTTTATTTAATTTATTTTCCTCACTCATTTATATCACTCCTTTTAAATTAATTTTTATCTATTATGAATTTAAGAGATTTATTTCAAAATTTCAAATGTCTTTTGATTGTGTTTTAAATAAAAATTCTGTAATAAATATCATAATAATCTTTATTTTTAATGATTGGCATATATTTAACTCTCAAAACGGATTTTATTAAAATTCTATCTTTAATATTGAAAAAAAATAAATTATCAAAACACCTTATTATATTATGTCACTTGAGAAATTTCCTGATTTAATCGAACTACCAACTAAAGAAAAAATACTGCTTGTGGAAAACCTATGGGATAGTATTAGATCTGAAATTATTACTAATCCAATACCTAAAAGTCATGAGGAAGAATTAGATAAACGTCAAAATACTCTCAATAAAGATAATCTTTTATCACTTGAAGATCTAAAGAATCAAATTAAAAAATGAAAATACATTATACTTTAAAATTTCACCCTGATATCCAAGGAGATCTTCAAGACATTTACTCTTGGTATGAAAAAAAAATGTTTGGTCTTGGAGAAGATTTTCTTCAAGTCTTTTATTCTATTACAAAAATAATTGTAGAAAATCCACTTCAATATCCAAAGATATATAGAAATTATCATCGATATTTACTTCAAAAATTTCCATATGCTCTTTATTATATTGTTGAAAATAATCTAATTATTGTGATGGGTGTCTTTCATCATTCACGTGATCCACGAATGATAAAATCAGAATTGAGAAATAGAAAAGATTGATAATCTTTTTCTATTATTAGTTATGTTATAGAAAAATTCATAAGATCAACTATTTTTAAAAATAATATTTGATGAACTTAAAAAAAAAATCTTTTTCACTCTGTCTTTCTTTAGAATCTTTTGAAAATCGGAATAATTACTTAAAATAACATATTTATACAAACTATAACCTCTCTAATATTCAAAAATAATAAAAAATGGAAGGGGAATTGAACTTATATTCCTTAGAATAACATTTTTTTAATTGTATTTTTTTTTATAAAAATCTTATTGATAGAAATCTTTTTTTTTTTGAAAATAAGTTTTTAATGGAAAAGATAATGATTTTAATGGAAAATCGGATTGAAAGGACAGTTTTGCTAAACTCACTCTAATGGATGGTAAGAGGTATATCATTAAAATATAAGAGGATTATCATATATTAAAGAAAATATCATTAAGAATATTTATATTCCAGGGATATTTTTAAAAATATAAAATGGATTTATTTTTATTTTTAAGATCTATAAACAATAAACATTATAAAAAATATTAATCAAAATTAAAAAAAGACTCCAAAATAAATTCAATCTTGAGCTTAATGATGTATAATATTCTCAATAGGTAAAATCCCCCAATTTGCTTTGAATCTTAATTAAAAAGATTAGATTTTTTCAATTAAAGTTAATTATAGTTTTCATTTTCTTCTGATAAAACGAGATAAAAGAATCTAAATTAGATTAATGATAGATCTTTTTTTATTAATTGTAGTTATAATTTATTTGTCTTATATTAATATTGAAAAAAAACAACATGAATTAGATTTATTAATTGATCTCTATATCTATAAATGTTCTAATTGGTAAAAGCGTATTTTTGTTTCTCTCTATATAGATTATATAGGGCTATTTTAACTAAATAAATCATCGTATTATATGTCGAAATATCTTATATTATTTTGAAAAATAATTTATATAAAAACTAATATGTGTATTTAAAAAAATGGAACAACGAGCATTTAATAAACTATTTTTAGTGGTTTTAATTGTTGGTCTGGGAATTACAATTGGATTACAAGGTTATAACATAACTATAACACAGAATAATGGAGAAAGTGGTTCTGATCCAATATTTTTACATATATCTGGATCAACAACTTGTTTTCCTATTATAACTGAATGTGCTGAGAGATTCATGGACAATTATACTAATTATGACATAAGAGTCTCTTCTGGTGGATCTTCTACAGGTATAACCAATGTAATAGAAGGTTTATCAGAAATAGGAATGTCTTCTCGAAATATTAAAACAGATGAATTACTTGAAGAGCCTAACCTTGTAGACTGGCAATTTGCTGCTGATGGTATAGCTATAATATTTGATAATGGAGCATCTCATGGAGTAACTGAGCTTACAATG
>CAZBEU010000574.1:0-5156 GCA_964491005.1 uncultured archaeon
AATTAGAAAGGAAAATTATAACTATCTAATTCTAGTTCCTTTTTCATAATTTTCATATCTTCTTGAATGCTTTTATTAATAGGAATACCAATTTCTTTTCTTTTTAATATTGAATTATTTTCTTTCTCTCCCGCAGTATATATTTTATCTGCATTTGGTTCTTTCTTGGCAGATCGTAAACCTCTCATTATGTTCCCGGTAGTTTTTTTAAAATTATCCAATGGAATAAATCCTTCAATATTTATAGCTAAGAAAAAATGTCCCACTTTTAATCGTTTTTGGCCATTTTCTTCGATTCCAAGCGTATCTCTTAAATATATTCCATTTTGGAGTGCTGCAGATAGAATTTCTACAAAAGTTGCATAACCATACCCCTTATATCCCGACATATCCTCTCCGGCACCGCCTAATGGAAGAAGTGCTGCTTTCCTTTCCGTCATTTTTTTTAATATCTCTGATGGGTTTGTTATATTTTCGCCATTATCATCAATTACAACCCCATTTGGCATTTGTTTTTTTAAGCGATTATATAATTCAACTTTCCCTCTTTGAATAATTGAAGTAGCGCAATCAAGACAAAAAGGAAATTCTTCATCAGTTGGCGCACCTAAAGTTAGTGGATTTGTTCCCAACATGGGTTCAACCCCAAATGTTGGAGGAATAGATGGTCGAGCATTAGTAGTTGTTAATCCAATCATTCCTTCATTAGTTGCCATAAGTGAATAATATCCTGCAATACCAAAATGAGTAGAATTTCTGACAGCAACAGCTCCCAAACCGTATTTTTTTGCCTTCTCTATTGCGGTTTTCATAGCCTTATAAGCTATTACATGTCCCATTCCATTATTACCATCCCAAAGCGCAGTAGTTGAGCCATCTTTTATAATATCTATTTTAGTATCAACTTCATAAATACCTTCTTTAATTCTGTCATAGTACATCTTACATCTTTGAATTCCATGAGTATCCATTCCTCTAAGATCTGATGTAATTAATACATCTGAAATAATTTCAGAATCTTCTTTTGGTACTCCAAGTTTAATGAAAACATCTCTCATAAAATTTTGTAATAAACCAGCTTCTAAATATACATCTTCATTTGACAATAGTCTTACCTTTAAAGCTTTTTTTAAATTATTTTATACTTTTTTAAAGATATAATATATCAAATATTAGATATTTTATTATCTCAACTATTTGTTAAAATTTTAGATAAAAATCGATAATTGTTTATAATGATCAAATAATCATTACTCTTTTAGGATTTAAATGGATACATCTCTTTAATAGTCTAAATACATTTTTCCACCATAGTAGAGATTATTAAATGATACAAACGATAAAATTTCGATTATATCCAATACACTCATAGGAACAATAATCATACAACATCTTTACTATCTACAATAAAGTCAAGTGAACTGCCTGATAACTTTAGGGTTATCCCTTTTTTAACCGAAAGGGGTAATAATTGGAATAACTTTTAGAATTTTATTGTTAATTTTTAATAAAATTTTTTGAATTTTGAATAATTCTACATAATTTTTATCTTTTGAGCCTCAAGAATACCCCTTCCTTTAGGAATGGGACGAATTGAGTCTGATTGTATGAATTAATAAATCATTACAGTCTTCTTATATTTAATGGTTATTCCTATCTAAAAATAGTTAGAAAAGTACACCTCAAACCTTTATATATTGTCTAAGTATAGTTAAATAAATAATTTTATACCTTTTATATAACAATAAATTTTTTGCTAAAAATGCGGTTTAAAAATAAATTTTTGGAATTTAGTTTTATCTTTTTTCTTATTACGACATCTCTTTTAATTGTAATTAATTATAATTTTAGTACTGGAGCAAATGATATAACAAACAAGAGAAATATTTTGTCTTCTGTTTCAATATCTCCTATTGTCATTAATGGTAATGATGAATTAGATGCACATCCAAATGTAACGGGCAGTGGAACATGGGGAGATCCTTATAGAATTGAAGACTTTGAGATTATGAAAGATTATCCACTAACAGGTATTGCTATTGATATTAAGAATACTAATAAGCCTCTCATTATTGAAAATTGTACTATAGATCGTTATTATTATCCAATACGCTTGGATAATGTTTCCAATGTAATAATTAATAATAATACACTTTTAACCAACTATTATGGTATTTTTCATAGCTATTCTGAAAATACTACAATTACAAATAATTTCATGATGAATTTATATGATTACGGAATCAGATTAGATTATTTACAGAATTGTACAGTATTAAATAATACAATGGTATCAGGTGGAGGTATTTTGACGTCCTCATATCAATCATACTACGCAACTCACATAATTGATCATTCTAATAAAGTAAATGGTAAAACTATCTATTGGTTTAGAGATCAAATAGAATTAGATATAAATAATTATGATAGTAATGATGTTGGACAAATGATTTTTATTAATTGTTCTGAATCTATTATTTCTAATTTAAAGATATCTAATGTAGTCTATGGAATCGATCTAAGATATTCAAAGAATAACACAATCACTAATTGTGTATTATTAGATTCATGTAGAATAGGAATAAATTTAATGGCTTCTAATAATAATACCATTAGGGATAACATTATCTCAGATTGCGATAGTACGGGAGTTCATATTTTTTCATCAGAGGATATCAAAGTATTAAATAATACTATATCAAATTGTGAATATTCTTCGGGATTATCCTTAATTTATGTAACACACTCTTTAATTTATAATAATACAATATCAAATAATGAATATGGTATCAGATGTTATTATGACACAGAGAACAATACTATATATCAAAATTATTTTATTGGAAATGATATAAATGCTTACAATGATGATGGGATCTATAATTATTGGTATTATGGATCAGTAGGCAATTATTGGGATGATTATACAGGATCAGATATTGACAATGATGGTATTGGAGACTCACCATATACTATTTCTGGTACATCAAATGAACAAGATTTATACCCAATTTGGGATGATGGGCCTACAATAACAATACTTAGTCCTAATGATAATGATAAAATTGGTTCTAATGCTCCAAGTTTTATTGTGTATATTGCCGATCCTCAACTCGATACAATATGGTATAAGATCAATGGGGCAAATATTAATTTCTTTAGCACTAATTTTACAATAGAGCAATCCTTATGGGATTCATTATCTGATGGAATAATCATAATTATTATATATGCAAATGATACTCAAGGAAATATTGCTACTGAAAGTATTAATATTATTAAAGATACATCCAATGATAATACAACTCCAAATTATCCATTTATATTTCTATTACCAATAATCCTCGTTAGTATACTTTCTATAATATTATACCAACGAAGAAAAAATAATTTTTAATCTTTTTTTTTTTTAGGTATAAACTTTGGAAGTTTATTATCAATTTTCAATAAAATTTATTGAATTTTGAATAAATAATAAAAAGAAAAAGTAAGAAATTTAGATTTTTAGAGATTTTCTCCTAATATAGACTACAATGCCAATAATACCTATCAACATAAAGAATAAGAATGTATATCCTAAGGAAATACTTCCACTTTCTAATTTAGAACCGACATAAGAAGTATACATAATTTCTCCATCAGTACCCCATGCTCCATCTGTATAATCAAACCATACAACATGAATGGATCCAGAGGCATCTATAGCAATACTAGGATAATAACTAGCGCCATCATTCCATAGAGTCTCATCATCAGAAATAACAGTTGCATTTGACCAGCCTGAACCTGAATTTGAAGTATACATTATTTCAATATCAGTGCCCCAAGCTCCATATGAATAATCAGACCATACAACATGAATTGTTCCAGAAGCATCTACAGCAATACTAGGATAATAACTAGCGCCATCATTCCATAGAGTCTCATCATCAGAAATAACAGTTGCATTTGACCAGCCTGAACCTGAATTTGAAGCATACATAATTTCAATATCAGTGCCCCAAGCTCCATTGGTAGTATCATACCATACAACATGAATTGTTCCAGAAGCATCTACAGCAATACTAGAATAATAACTATCGCCTTCATTCCATAAAGGATAAGTATCTGATAATACTGTTGTTTTATCATTAATCGCTATTGCGCTATTATGAATAGAAGAGTTTACGTTATTATCTAAAACACCCTTATTTATAGAAGAAAAAACTAAATTGGTGCTAAATATTGCAAAAATAATAAATATTGACAAAATAATTTTCTTTTTTTCCATTTTTAGAACATTGAATTTTTTTAATTTAATTTCAATATTAAAATCTTATTTTGAAAATTTAATGATTATAAAAACATTTGTGGTTCATTTTTTGAACTGTTTTCCAAATAATTTTAGTAAAATATTTAAAATTAATCTATAGAGTCAAGAATGAATACAAAAAAGGAATAAATTTTGGAATTTCATAGAAATTACCAATTTTTTATAAATAATTTGAAGGTTATATATAAAACATCAAAATTGAAATCTAAAATTAAAAGGATATTAAATATATATTTTTCTAATATCTTAAGATAATGATTATATTGGATGATTTTGATATTGAATCTACAATAATAAACTTTTTAGAGTCTAAAGGAATTATAAAGGCATGTCTACTCTTTAAATTAGAAAAATGGATAATGGAACATTATTCAAAAAGATATAAAATTACAAAAAGAGATATAAATACAAGCATTATCTCACTTTTAAAAAAAAAAAGAATCAATATAGTAATACTCCCAATTTTTAAAATTACATGGAGAGTTAAAGAATTGAATCATTTGAAATATCTAGAGGATGGAAATTATCTTACAAGAATAATTAACACAAAAATGAATTCTTTAGAACAAAAAAATTTTAGTTCTAAAAAAATTGATACAAATAATGACGATAAGATCAATAAATTAATCCAAAATTTTCTTGAATTAAGAGGAGAAAAAAGAAGAAAAATAATTCTCACTCTTTCAACAAATAATAATTCATTAGATATTTTTGATAATTTTAAAGAAAATTTTTATATAAAAACATCAAATAAACACATCCCCTTCTGTGAAAAAATAAAAAATAAAATAAAAATTCCTCTAAAAGAACAAGAAAATTATCAATTAATAATATATAAATACAG
>CAZBEU010000575.1:0-3390 GCA_964491005.1 uncultured archaeon
GTTTTCATTATCTTCAATGAATCCTTTCAATCGTTCTAATGAATATCTCCGATGTCTTCCAATCGTTCTGCAATCTGCTTTGAATCTTCCGCTTTCATCCCAACGCCTCATGGTTTTTGTGCAAACACCTAAGATTCGTGATCCTTGAGAAATAGACAATAACATGGAATTTCTTTTAAAAAAATAAAGAAAATGTCCAAGATTTTCCAAATTTTTTCTTACTATTTTTCACGGTTATATTGATACTCTTTATTCAGTAATAAAAACTCGTGAAGATCAAAAAAACTATATTAAATTCAACACAATCAAAGATCTGGCAGATTATTTATATAAAATTCAAGGAAGTTCAGGGAATATTGAAATTAAATTAAAAAAGCAAACTTCTGGTGGGTTTGTACCAAATAATGGAAAAGCATTAAGTGCATTGAATATTAATGTTTTCTTATTAGGTGCTCTTGGATTTCCCAATATAAATGATATTTTTAAACCTTTTACAATAAAGAATAATATTGATATTGCTACATACAATAATCCCGCTCATACTATAGGGTTAGAATTTGATGATGGAAAAATTATGTTATCTGATTTTCAAAATTTCTTTCGATTAAATTGGAAATATATAACTAAAAGAATTGATTCTGAAATTATTATCAACAGAATAGAACAATCCGATGCTATTGGGTTTGGATATTGGGGCTTAAATCCAGAATTAAATAATATTTGGAGGAAATTTTTAGATTCAATTTTTCCATCAATAACTAATTTGAATAAAAAAATCTTTTTCACGGATTTAGGAGATATAAAAAAAAGAAAGAGATTTGATATTCTTAAGATGCTTCAAACATTAAGAGATATCGAAAAAAAAATACCTGTTTTATTAAGTTTAAATCATCAAGAAGCTAAAGATCTCTTTAATATTATTGAACCTATTAACTCTATGAAATTGAATAGGATTAAATCTTCTCTTTTTATTGAAGTAAGTAAAAGGTTGATTAAAGAATTAAACATATCATATTTAATAATTCATTCTCCTTATTTTGCTACAGTATCAATAAAAAATAATGAAAAACTTTTTTGGATCACCGAAGGATTTACATCAAAACCTTCATTTACTGTCTCTGCAGGAGATCACTTTTTATCTGGAGTGATAGCAGGATTATTAGGGAAATTAACACCTTCAGAAGCAATTTTACTTGGGAATGCCTTAACTGCAATATTTGTTAGAACAGGAGAATCCCCTAATTTTAATCAATTAAAGTCATATATTGCCAACTATATGAATTATATAGAAGAGGATTGCCCTCATTTTCCCTAAGATAGTCCAAATACTAAAAAAAAGAGTTAAAATTGTAACTATTTATTTAATACTTTTTCAGATTAATGGAAAAAAAATATATTTAAAAATAAAAGATAAAATTTAAAAATGGACTACATAAATAATTTATTAATAGAAATCATTTTTCAATATAATAATATTAGTTAAATTAAATTCAAAAATAATAAACAAATAGATAGTGATTCATTATGTTATTTCAAACAACAGGATTACAAGTGTTTTTTGAAGGATTATCAAAACTCGGTGCATATTTCATGCTATTTCTTGGAATTATTTGGGTGATTTATGGTGTTTATGAAGCCAAAAGAAGAGGTTCTTTCAAAAAAAGAAAAACCGAAGATTGGGATTTTAAAATAACTAAATTTTTAAAGATACTTACTTATATCGGATTTTTTGTTGGAATTTTGAGTCTCGTAGCGGGAATAGGTGCTCTAATGTATGATGAACCTCCAAGTATAGCATACGGAGAACTAAATGGGTATCAAAGAAATTTATTTACATGTATTATGTTGATTATACTTGGCCTTATAACCTTTCTCAAACCAGCTAATGATTTACCTATGGCTACGATTATTGGTCTTTTAATTTCCTTAGCAATAACATTTTTAGTTGCGATGATGATTCCTGAGAAGATAATTGGAGCTATTGATGAATTTGTTGATTATAAAATCGTATTTGGAATATTTTTTCTGATTTTATTTGCAATTTCGGCATTGATAGCAAAATTTTACACAGCTGGATTTATGTTTCTTTCAAAAGTATTTTCTTGGCCTCCTATAGCCATAATTGTCGCAGGATTCTGTCTTATTCAAGGAACCTTGTTATTAGCTTTTGGAATGTCTTTATTATAATTTCTTTTTTTATTTTTTTAAAATCTTTGTTTTCTTTAAATAAAAGAGAACTTATTTGAAGAGTTTTTATTAATTTTTCCTTTTATTAAACCATTCAAATCAAACGAGCAGTTTTTACATATATTATTTGCAGTAAGATTTTTATTTTGGATTTGGTATCCATTTCTTTCAATAAGAATTATTTTACAATTAGGACAAAAAGTATTGCTACCATCATTATGACTTATATTACCTATATAGGGGAAAAATAGACCTTTCTCTTTAGCGATATTATAAGCAAGGTCTAATACCTTATAAGACGTTCTTTCATTAGAAGGCATTTTAAAATCAGGATGATATGCTGAAAAATGCAATGGTGTTTCTTCTCCTAAATTATTCAAAATCCAATCACATATTTTTTCAATATCCTCCTTTTTATCATTTAGATCTGGGATTAATAAGTTTGTTATTTCTACATGCACTCTATTATCTTTAAAATATTTTGCTGTATCCAGAACAGGTTGCAATGATTTTACTCCACATATTTTTTTATAAAAATCATTACTCATTCCTTTTATATCTATATTAGCAGCATCAATACCTGCTTGTATTAATTCTTTTGAAGCTTCGGGTGTTGAAAAACCGTTAGTTACCAAAATTGATTTTATTCCTTCTTTTTTCAATAATTTTGTTGTATCAATTATCCATTCATGCCATATTAATGGTTCATTATATGTATAAGCAAGCGTTTTTGCACCACTTTTTACCACATTTTTTACCAACTCTTCAGGGCTCATTTCATATAATGATAATTTTCTATCACTATAATCATCACTATAAAAACCATTTTTACCATTATAAGTTGGATTAGCCTGACTTATTGTCCAATTTTGGCAATTTAAGCATCTAAAAGAACATCCTATCGATGCAATAGAATAAGCTATATGTCCTGGCCAAAAATTATATAATGGTTTTTTTTCAATTGGATCCAGACTGCCTTTTGAAATATGGGCTCCATAAATTAAAGTGAATAATTCTCCTTCAATATTTTTTCTAGTTCTGCAAATTCCTACTTTTCCTGAGGAAATCACACATTCATTAGCACAAACATGACATTTTACCTTCATATTGTCTAATTTTTCCCATAATCTTGCTTTTAATATCAAAATGATCACTATTTATTTTTGATGAAGATAAAATAACGACAATTCTATAATATACAAT
>CAZBEU010000576.1:0-3546 GCA_964491005.1 uncultured archaeon
AGAAACCTTTAATTCTACCATTATACTTCTTTATCATCCCAATTCTAAAATACTAATTGGTTCTATATCAGATGAAGAAGATAATATCGAAATATTAAAAGAAACTTTAAATAAAATTATAAATAGATTCTGGCGAAAATATCAATCTGAATTGGAATTATATCGAACTACAACAAATAAAACAAAATTTCAAATATTTAAAGCTGATATAGAGATTCTCACAATAGGTGGAGAAATCGCTGTGGAACATCCAAAATTAATTATCATAAAAAATATACTCAATAATATTAGAGCAATGGGGATAATTAATGATTTAGATTATTTAGTAGCAATTAATTGTAATGGGAATAATTCTCCTTTACAAATATCACGAATGCTTGAGAAATCTAAATTTGAGATACATGAAGTACTTAATAAATTAGAAGGATTAAAAATTATAAAAAGATAAAATTCAGAAAAGATAAATTAAGATTAGATATTTTAGAAAAAAATAAAAATTATATAATATTTCTCTAGACATATTATTTTGAATATATAATATGTGCTTAAAATGGTAGAAAAAATTGTATCACTAGTTAAATCTCCGGCAAAAACTCATCATTTACGGAAAGGAAATGGTTTTTCTATAGCAGAAATAAAGAAAGCGGGAAAATCAATTCAATTATTAAAAGAATTGAATGTAAAAATAGATTATAACAGAAAATCTGCCTATGATTCTAATGTTAAACTATTAAAGGGATTAAAATCTGAAAAAAAAAGTATTAAAAAAAGAGACCCATTTGTTAAAAAAGAGAAGAAAAAAACACCATTCCAACCAAAAGATTCTAAATCAAAAAGAAAAACAGTAAAAAAGGCTTCTGTTAAAAAACACGTTTCCAAACCAATACCAAAGAAAACAATTATTAAAGAAAAACGGCCAATTGAAAAGAAAATATTGCAAAAAATACCTACACCTGAAATCTCTGGAATTCCTCTAACAAACTTATCTGGTTTAGGTCCTAAAACAAGTGAAAAATTCAGTGAAGTTGGAGTAAATTCTGTTGAAGATTTATTAAAAGAGAATCCTGAAGAATTAGCTACTTTAATTAAAGGATGTTCTATTGAATCTATAAATAAATGGGTTGAGGAAGCTAGAGAATTAGTAAAATAATTTAGAAGAATTTTTATAAATTTTACTTTTTAAAATATTTATTTTTTAGTTATCTAAAATTTTATTATATATTATTTTCTTAATATTGATATTCTAAATATATTCATTTTATAATTTTATGCAATATAATTATTATGTTTATGAAAAAAAAGATTTTAATATTAAAATAAATAGAATGCCAATTTGGTTTAGGGAAATAGAGATTAAAGGAGATCAGAATCATGGTAATATAATCTTGCATTCTAATAATACTTATGATGAAAATTGGGGAGCAGATGCAAAATTAGAAATTAATTGGGAAAAGAAAGAAAGAATGGATTTTTTTCATTATAAGGAAGTTCAAAATTCAATTGATGTATTTAATGCTATCAATATGGTAATTACTCAAAAAGAAAACACATGGGTAGGAAGTCATGAATTTACTTATTGGTTTGGAAATAGATCTAAAATGATAAGGAAAAAATATTACAGTGAGAATGCAATTCATAGTGTGTTTTATTGTGATTTATCTGAAAGACTTTTTTCTTTCCATACAAGTATTATTAGCAATCATTATGATAATTTCAAACCTTTTATTCTAGAATGTTATAAGTCGATAATTTGCCATTAAGATTATCAATAAGATTTTTTAGCTAAAATAAAAAAATTATCTTTATTCCCTGGTCCTCCCAATTTCTTAATTTTTTTTATATTAAATTTTTTTAACAATGTCTTTAGTTCATGAAATGAAAATAAATGATAATATCTTTTAATTACTTTTTTTCTCGAAGATAAATTCCATGGTATAATTATATCCCCAAATTCTAAATTTTTATCTATGAATTTTTTTCTCTTCTCTGTAAATCCCAATTTTCTATGTATAAAATCCTTAAAAAAAAAAAATCTATATTTTTTTTGCCACCTTCTCCATACAGAGAAAATTATTAAAGAATTATTTTTTAAAATATTAAAAATATTATAAAAAAAGATTTTGCGTGAAATATAAGATTGAATATGATGGATAGTAGCAATAGAGAAGATAGTATTGATTTGATCATTTCTAATTGGTAAATAATTCATATCAGAAAGAACTAATTGAATTGTATTTAAATCATATTTACTCTTAAAATCCTTCTCAATTCTTTTTTTAGATATTTTAAGAAATTCTTTTGAATTATCAATTGCTATTAACCTATTTCTATAATTTTTAATTGTTGTAAAATGTCTTCCATTTGCACATCCTAAGTCTATTATTGTTCCATGAAATCTATATTCTCTTTTTTTTAAATAAAAAAAAAATTCTATGAAAGCTTTCCAGGGTTTATTTCTTTTATTATTATAATCTTCTGCAAACTCGTTATATACTGACAAATTACAAAATCAAAATATTTATCTTTATAAATTATTTAATATAGATTATTTTTTATTATTATTGTCAAAATTTTTATGTTTCCTAATATAAATCCCTATATCTTTAATCTAAGTATAATCTATTTCAAGGGAATTATCATCCCTTAAATAAGATGATTTCAACCTTTTGATCAAAATTTTGTATATTTGACCTTATTCGATTTTTTGATATATTCAAGAATTTTATTCCTTTAAATATCTTATCCAAAAAAATGAGTTAATTTTTATATAAATCCCTATTATTTTTTACGTATTAATCATATAGAAAATATTTTATGCTATGAAAAGGAATAGAGAAATTTAAAAATAAAATATATGATAAATTGCTTAAAAAATATACGCGATTCATTCAATCTCTAAAAGAAATGATTATTCTCGCATTAGTAATAATCATCTAAAAAACCAAATAATAATCAAAGTCGACTAAAAGTTCTATTATACAAATATTTTAATTGATCAAAATAATCTTATTTATAGACAATTTGAATATAAAACAAAGGATTAATCCGAGTGGGAAAGAAACTGAATGAAAATTTACATAATGATGAAAAAGATGTAATCAAAAGGCTTAATAAAGCTATTAAAGATAATGAAGAATTAGTGAATCCTAATGATCAAATTAGATCTTATAATACCAATATAGCCTTACAAGATGAAAATATTTCACGGATTTTTTTTGATAATATCGGAAACACACCTATTCTTATCAATAATCTAATTCACTTGTTTAATATTGATATTTCAAATTTATTAGTCTCAATAATCAATCATATGGAAAGTGTGAATCTTGAAACAATATTTTATTATATCTCTATTTTTAAAATGATAAATGGAGATTTACCAGCAAATATTAGCTTAATTCTTTCAATTGTAGAAAATCAATCAAATAAAATACTTTTTAATTCAAGATATAATGATACTCCAGACATAATAAATAACTTCTATGGACTAGCTATAATTTCTGAAACTATCAAGATGAATATGAATATTATTGATTTAAATATCCT
>CAZBEU010000577.1:0-4299 GCA_964491005.1 uncultured archaeon
TGGCAACATTATTTATAATCTTCACCGCTGTAACTTCTTTATTTTCTAGTTCAATAAATGTAAAACAAGGACATCTCCCAAATCGTGGATTTAGAAAATCATTTAATCCACCATCATTCATCGAAGGTATTGCTATAATAACCATTTTTTAATCAACTATTTTTATTTGTATTTCTTTTATTCTTTTTTTTTATGAATATTTATTCATAATAATAAACTTATTAAAATATTTAAATTTAATCTAAATAACAAAAAAAAAGATTGAAAAAGAAAGAAAATTAGAATTAAAGTGAACCCATATGAAAGGTGAAAAAATCGAAGATATTAATCTTAAAGACACTATAAAACAAGCTAAAAAAGAAAAAATGGATGAAACAACAGATAATATAAAAAATAATATGGCAAAGATAAAACATAAAATCGTTGTTATTTCTGGTAAGGGGGGGGTCGGTAAAACAACAGTATCTGTAAATTTAGCAATGAGTCTCGCAAGTATAGGTCTTAGAGTAGGAATATTAGATGTAGATATAACTGGTCCGAATGTAAATAAAATGCTAGGAATTGATTCTAGTAAAAAGCCAAGAATAAATGAAGAATTAAAAAAATTTTATCCTATAGAGGGTCCTCTTAATACCAAAGTAATGAGTATGGCTTTTCTTATAGATAATTCTGATTCACCAGTAATTTGGAGAGGTCCTATGAAAATGGGGGCTGTAAGACAATTTTTAGGTGATGCTTTATGGGGAGAATTAGATTTTCTTATATGTGATCTACCACCAGGTACGTCTGATGAAACATTGGATATCTTACAACTTATTCCTGATGAAAATGTTATTGTTGTTACAACACCTCAAGAAGTTGCGTTGATGGATGCTCGAAAAACCATTAAGATGGCTCAGATTATGAAGAGACATGTTTTAGGAATTATTGAAAATATGTCCGGATTTCGATGTCCACATTGTAATGAATATATTAATCTTTATCCTCCGGGCGGTGCAGAAAAAGCAGCCAAGGATTTTAATATATCTCTTTTAGGGAAAATACCTTTCGAGGTTGAAGTAAGTCTTCAAGGAGATCAAGGCTTACCTTTTGTAATTAATAACACGGATAATGAAAGTGCAATATCATTTAAACAAATAGTCGATAAAATTCAAAATTTATTGGAAAAGTAGTCATTAAGAACACTTTAGAGTTTATAAGATGTCAAATAAAAAATTTGATAGATTTATAGAGGAGCTTCAGAAAGAAATAATTGCAAAAGAAATTAAAGAATTTAATGAATATATCGTAGAATTATTTCATAATCCCAAGAATTGGGGAAAATTGGAAGAGCATAATCTAAGTGTAAAAAATACTTATAAAGGACAATGCGGAGAATCAATAAAATATTTTATAAAAATAGAAGAAAACATAATTAAAGAAATAACTTTTATTACAGATGGATGTGGTGCATTAGTTGCAGCAGGAAGTCAAACAACCATTATGGCTCGAGGAAAACCACTAGAATATATAGAATCATTAAAAGCTATACATATCGATCAATCACTTAAAGGCTTACCAAAAGATCATAAACATTGTGCAGAATTAGCTATAAAAGCTCTGAAAGATACAATAAAAAAATATAAAAATAATATATCTAAAGTAAATTCTCTTTAATTTTAAAAATTAAATAAAAAATAAAATAAATTATTCTTGTTTTTTAATTTGAGTTATATTTTTTTCAATATTATTAATAATTGTTTTAAGATTTTCCATTTCTGATTCCAAATATTCTTTTTCTCTATTTAAAATAGCTATTTTAGATTCAGAAGTGATCTCTGAATTAATCCCTATATTATTAATTGGATTTATAGGATTTAATAGATCTCCTCTATGAAAGGGATAATCAAATCGCCTTCCATAAAAGTTTCTTCCAAACCCTAATCCTCTATTAAAACCTCCCCTTCCAGGGCCCCTAAGATACCCAGGTACATTATATCCGGCACAATATCCTAATGCCCTTCCAGTTCTTGGACCAAATCCATTTGGACCAGTTCCATCTCCACTTGGCATTTTTATAATCACTTTTTTTATTTATTATGTTATTAATAGATATAATGATATTTAAGTTTTATGAATATATATTCATAATAAAAAAGAATATAAAATATAAAATAAACTCCACGGATATTAAATTGATAAAAATAAAATCTTAAATTTATTATTTAAGAATTATTTATAGATATTGCTTATTTTATGTGTTAAAATTAATAAATTTAATAATCCAAGATTATGAACATTATTATTTTATTTTTCTGAATAATTATTCATAAGAGAAAAAAAGGAGTAATTTTTAAATAATTATTCAAAATATTATCAAATTAAATAAAATAACAATATAATTCTTAAGATTTTTATTATTTCTTTTTAAAAATCAAATATATTTATTTATTTCAGTTTATCTTATATAAGGAAAAGAATTAATAAATTATATTTAGGAAACACTAATAATTTAAATACCAAGTATGATTAACAATACATAGAGAAGAAAAAACTTTTTCTATATAAGAATAAAATGGATATTCAAAACAGAAAATCAATATTAAATAAAGAAAGGGGCAGTTCATTAATTAAATGTTTAGGTGAATGTGAGATTGGTGATGAACTAGAAGTAATAAAAGTGGATGCTGGAGGTACAGCAACTCAAAGATTAGCAACATTAGGAATTGTTCCGGGTGTGAAGATTATAAAAAGTAAATCAGCACCATTTAATGGTCCTGTCGAAATAATTGTCAAAGGTACTAAGATTGTATTAGGACGAGGTTTGGTAGCAAAAATTATTGTAAATTGTAATAATATCTGTATGGGTTAATGATATTATTAATTATACAAACAAAAACTATTTTTTATTAAATACAATAAAGAAGAAAAATTAGGAAATTATACGATTTATTTTTGATTTCCGTGAATATTTTATTAGATATTTATATTATTAATAAGAATAGTATTTATTAATTATTTAAATATCTTAAATTAAGATATTTTATAGAGTTTATTAGGCACGCCTAAAAGTTTAAATATAATAAAAAACATTTTTATATTATAGAATAAAAAACTGTTTAGTTATGAATGAAATTAAATTCAATGATTCAGATCAAATATCTAAGATAGGAAAAACATTGATTAAATGCTTAACATTATGTCAGAAAAATGAGGATGTTATAGTTTTATCTGTTAACTCAGGTATGAAAGCAAAAAATCATTTAGCTAATTTTGTAATTGTTCCTGGATCAATAATTAAGAAAAAAAAAGAAGCACCACTTAGAGGACCATTGGAGATTGAAGTTAAAGGATCAAAAATTGTCATTGGAAGAGGAATTGCTTCGAAAATATTAGTAAATTGTAATAAAGAATGTAATATTTAAAAAATACAAATTTTTTATATATAGATGGAAAGTAAGATTTTACATTAAAAACACTTCTAAAATATTTTTAATCTTAAAATTTTTAGAAAAAAGAGCTTAATTAAACTAAAAAAAAACTGATATTTATGAAAGATTGTTGTTCTCATAAAGAAAGAAAGAAAAATCAAATTATAGGAAATAAAATTAATATAGCTTTAGCTGGAAATCCAAATGTGGGGAAGAGTGTTATATTTAATCAACTTACGGGGCTTTCTCAGACAATCGGAAATTGGCCAGGAAAGACAGTAGAAAAAATGGAAGGTCATCTTAATTTCTTGGGGCATAATATCAATATTGTTGATTTACCTGGAATATACTCATTATCAGCATATTCTTTAGAGGAAATTGTAAGTCGAGAATATATCGCCTCAGATGAGGTAGATCTAATAATTAATGTAATAGACGCAACCAATTTAGAAAGAAATTTATTTTTTACATTTCAATTACTTGAATTAAGAATTCCAATCATAATAGCAGTAAATCAAATGGATATACTTAGAAAAAGAAATAAAGACATTAATTTCGAAATGTTTGAACAAATATTTAAAGTTCCTGTTATTCCAGTAGTTGCCGTTCATGGAGTTGGAGTATATCAATTGCTTGAAGAAGCTATAGAATTAATATATGAGCATAAATTTAACCCACATAAAAAAGAACATAGAAAAAAAAGAAGAACTCATCACCATAATTTTAAAATCAAACATATGTATCCAAAATTGGAATTAAATAAATCATCCAGAGAATTATTTCAATTTCCAGATTTATCACCTTTACTTTCATTTGGTAAGGAAGTTGAAGAGAAAATCCAATTGCTAAAAGATAGTATTGAAGTAAATACAGGAGATATTGAAAAATA
>CAZBEU010000578.1:0-6198 GCA_964491005.1 uncultured archaeon
ATGAAACTAAACAAGAAAATTAACCCTGAAATTAACATAAAAAATATTTTACTTCGACTATAAACAATTTTTAAAAAGTAATATGAAGAGATTAAATTGCTAGTTAATAGTATCATAATAATAAAAAGAAGATCTATTGAATTAATAGAATTAAATATTAATAATGTATCACCTACATCCCCTAAAGAAATCATAGACATAGAGATTTCTGGTAAAAATGGTAATAGTGCACCTATCGATCCTGTTATTATTGGGAGAATAAATAAAAATAAAAATATTTTAAATTTCTCTCCTTTTAAAATTATATTTAATTTGTCTTCCAATTTTCTATGATAATTAAGAATATTGATGATCTCTATTATCTTATACGAACTCTGAAATGAATCTTCATTAATCATATTTAGAATAGAATTTATTATAGTATGATATCGAAAAGAGTTAAGTTTTTTTTTAAGGGAATTAATTATTTGATGAAAATCATAAACACCATTTAAAAATAAAGTAATATCTCTTTCAAATATTCTTGTTAATAATGGTATATCTCTCTTTTGTTCCTCAAAAGCTCGAATTAGAGCCCGTTCTGGGGATATATTATGTTTTAGATAAAGTGAAAACTTTTTAATCAAATAAAGAAATTCCTCAAGCTTTTTTTTTTCATATTTTGAATCATTTTGAATAAATCCAATTAAATAGTGATTTACGGAAATAAATTTTTTAAATAAATAGTTTAAAAAGAATATAAGGATTGGTATGAATGAAATCATCATAAATTTATTCAAGGATAATAAAAAAAGTAAAAAACAAAATCCTATTGGAAAAAAAATTCCAATAAAAAAAACTATACTTAATTTTGTAGTTAATTGTTTTAAATATACTTTAAAATCTTTTTCTAATGAATAGGAATAATGAGCATTTGAATATTCATCTAATTGAAAATTATTCATCAAAAGATTTTTGATATAATTTTTAAAATCTCTCGAAGGATAGAGATAATTAGTTAATTCCTTTTCTGGTGAAGCCCCAAAATGAATTTTAGATAAAATATTTTTAAAATTCTTAGAAATAAAAATATTATAATCAATAATTAATTGTATAAAGTTTAAAGAATTATCTGTTTGATTCTTTCCTATTTTTTGAATAAGAGAAAAATCAATTTTGATGAAATATAATAATGAATTTAATTTATCTTCCGCAATTTTTACTTTTCTATAAAGATATAGATTGAATTGAATAGCAAGGAATAAAGATAATAAGAGAGAAGATAAAAAAATAAATAAAATCTGAATTCTCAAAAAAAGAAATGATAGACTAAAAATAACAAAGAAACTAAGAATAAAGACTGTAAAAGAAGCGTTATTAACTTCGCTTTCGCTAACTTTATATAAATTTTTGTATTGCTCTTTATAATGATCATTTAATTCTTTGATCTTTAAATTAGGACCCCAATTAAAACTAAGATATTTGCACAATTTTAAATAAATGGATCTTGGCATCTTTATTATTCCAATAATGTAAAGTTTATATCTATTGAATATGATTTATAATTAATACTAAGATTATACCACATATTATGGATTAAGTTAAATTTTTTATTATTTAGTATAATATTATGAGTACAAGTGATTTTTTTAACTTCTTGATTTATTTTAAAAAGATATTCAATTTTACTTTCTTCAACACTGATATTTAGATTATTGCTTATTTCTAATTCTTTGGAAATAGAAGAATTGTGATATATAGAGACATATTGGATACAATTATCTATTTCATTTATATTTATTAATGTTTCATTAACATCATCTTTGTAATCATCATACTCATTAAATAAATTAGTTAAAGGAGCAATAATGAAAAAGAATGACATTAATACAAAAATCCCAAACCCAGTAAGCAATATTTTTTCAATCAGATTTGTCATACATTATTTTATTTCGATCAATCTTTAAAAATCCCAAGTCTTTTTTTTATGATGATTACTCAAGAAAACCCATCCCTTTAGGGAATTATTATTTGTAACTATGGAAATCATATAGATCGAGATCTTAATTCACTAATTAATAATATGATCTCTTTTCTTTTCCTAAAAAAAGAATAGATGTATTATATCCTATCGCATCACCCCTCTATGAACGAGGAATCATTCCTAAAGCAATGGAATGGTTTTCTAAAAAAAACAAATCAATCCGTAACAGAATTAGTTACGCACTCGTAGGAAGCCATAACATTCAGGTTATGTTAGTTCACCAAATAAAGGATTAATTTCATTTTCAAGATATTCTCCTAATTTTTCTATTGAATTATTTGATAAATAAGAGATTTGATCAAAGAATTCTATCAAAGTCTTATTTTTAATTTTTTTATTTCTTAAAATCTGTTCAAATCCTTTTTCATACAGATTAATCAGAAAATTAAGACTTTCTTCACTATACGCTTCATATTTTTTAATTTTTGTTATCAATTTTGTTAATAAAATTGGCTTTTTTTCTTCCCATATTTTAACAACAGGATTATACTCAAAAATTGGATTAATATTTATAGAGTTTTTAGAATCTATAATAATTTCACTAATAGAAAATACCTTTCTAGTATTATTTGATCTATTTTTTTTCATTAATATTAAAATATCTAAATCATTTAAACACTCTAAATTTATATTAAAATGATACATAAATCGATTCATTAATGATTCTAAAGAATCGGCATGAATCGTTTGAAATCCTTTTAATCCTGCGGCTAAACAATGAAATAATGCTTTTGATTCTTCTTCAGTAAGTATTTCACCTAAATAAATTAAATCTGGAGTTCGACGTAATAATTTTTTTATTTGTTTACTCTTCGTTGACTGAGAATGATCTTCATCTTCTAAGGAATCTACTGTGTATTTGATTTGGTGTTTATTGTATTTAATTTCATCAAGAGATTCTATAATATTCTCAATGTATATCTTTCTATAATCTTTAGGAGTTATAAAATCTAGTGCATTTATTAATGTTGTTTTTCCTGAATCCGTTGTACCAACAACAGTAATATTAAATTGTTTTAAAATACATAAGTAAAGGAAAGCAGCCATTCTTGAATTAAGTGTTTTATTTTTCAATAAATCTTGAATTGTAAAAATATTTTTATTTAATTTTCTTATATCTAATGAGAATTTATAATAATTGATTGGTTCAATATCAATAGCAAATCTACAATAAAAATATCTATTCTTTATTACTAATTTTATACTTGGATTTGAATGATCAAGTCTTTTTCCACTATAAAGTCGAATTAATGTTTTTATTCGTTCAATATCTTCATCATTCAATTTAATAGAGGTTCTACATCTTCCATTCCTTTGATGATTAATATATATGGTATCTGTAGGAGAATCTAAAAATATCTCTTCGATATAATCATCTATTAACAGAGGAAAGAGTTTTTCTAAATTTAAGATTTTTAATGCAACTAGTATTCCAATTCGTTTTTTATTCAATTTAGACAATGTATACTTTTGATCAATATATTTCACAGCTTCAGCATGATAAAAGTTAATTAAATTCTCAATAGAAATGATCTCTTTAATATTAGATAACTCTAAATTTTTATATGTATTATTGATAATCCCTACAAAAAATTCTTTTTTTTTTGTATTATCAAAAAACTCTTTTACAGTATATAATTTTTCAATTTCATTTTTTATGCTATAAATTTCACATTGATACAATTTGTATTTTACTATATTATATTTATCAGATAAAACTCTATCTTTTTCTATAATCTGAATATTATTTTCTTTTTTATTTAAGCGCAGAGATAAATCTGAAAATAAATATTCAAAAAAGTTATTGTATTCTTTAAATAATTCCTTTTTTTTCATATAATTTTGATATTTTGAAATAATAGAAAGATCTGATAAGATATCTAATAAACTTTTAAATTTCAATATTAATTCTTGATAACAATTTGTACATTGAGATGATGGATTATGATTTGAGAGGATTGAATGAATTTCATAGATTAAACAATAAAAGGAGATAGGATTGTAGAGATTACCTTTAAAATCCAAATTATAGGTTGATTTTGATAGAATTAAGCAATTAAATTCATTATACAGACAATCTTTTCGTATTTTTTCTATCTTCTTGAGGATTTGAAGGATTTTTTTTAGAAAAGTATAATATTCAAAAAAATAGGAGAGTTTTTTATATCCTATAAGAAGATCATACGATTCTAAATATATTGAAGGTTCTTTTTTCTTTTTTTTATATAAATATTTTGATAAACATGAAATACACTCATTACTAAAAATATAATTTGATGAATATGAGCATTCATTACAATTTATATTAATTATAGAATCTGATAATGATTTATTTTCAGATTCTTGATTATTTTGATTTTTGTCCAAAATTTCATTCATATCTTCTTTTTGAAATAAGTTGTTATAAATACCACACTTCAACTTTAAATATTAAATAAAAGAATATATATAGAATAATTTTAAAACGTAATAAACTGCTTTATTTAGGTTTATGACAATCAAAAAATTTATTTAATTTAAAACATTTTCAATTTTAAAATCTTAGTGATAATTATGGGACATCGTAAAAGGTCAGCTCCAAGACGTGGTTCATTAGCTTATCTTCCAAGAAAGAGAGCCGCACAAATTAAAGGTAGAGTAAGAAGTTGGGCAGATGTAACAGAGGATTTAAATTTTCTTGGATTTGCTGGGTTTAAAGCAGGTATGACTCATATTACATACATAGAGGATCAAGAAAATAGTCCTTATTATGGAAAAGAACTTATGAAACCAGTTACAATAATCGAAACTCCTCCTCTCTTATTAATTGGTATACGTATTTATAATGAGGATGATTATGGTAAATATATTGTAGGAGAAGTTTTTTCAGAGAAAATTAATGCAAATTTAAATAGAGCAATAAATCCTCCAAACTCAGAGAATTACAATTCAAAAACCATCCAAAAAGAACTTCAAAAAAAGATAAATAAAAGTAGTGAAATCAGAGGTATTTTTCAAACTCAACCTTATAAAACATCATTATCACGAAAAAAACCGGATATCATTGAAATAAAGGTGAATTCAACAGAAGATCCTTTAAAGGAGTTTAAATATTCTACTAAACAATTAGGAAAAGAAATAAGAGCTCGCGATGTATTAAAAGAAGGGGAATTATTGGATGCTATAGCAGTTAGTAAAGGTAAAGGTTTTCAAGGTCCTGTAAAAAGATATGGTATTAGAAAATTAACTAGAAAGAATAGTAAAGTACAACGTGCTGTGGCATGTATCGGTGCATGGCATCCTGCTAGAGTTAGTTATACAGTTCCTCGAGCAGGACAGATGGGATTCCATCAAAGAACAGAATATCATAAAAGACTTATGTTTATCGGTGAAAATGAGGAAGAGATCAATCCTAAAGGAGGTTTTATTAATTATGGTAAGATCAGTGGAGATTATATTCTAATCTTAGGTTCGGTTCCTGGTCCAAAAAAGAGATTAATTAGATTAAGACAAACAATACGACGTAAAGAATCTTTTAGTATAAAATCTCCAGAAGTAATATTTGTAAATCGAGAAAGTCAACAACGTAAATAATACAAGAGAGGATTTTAAATGGATAAGATAAATGTTTATAATTTAAAAGGGGATAAAACAGTAATAGTTGAAAAACCAAAAGTTTTTGCATTAAAACCTAGAAAAGATCTGATAGAAATTGCATCAGAAGTTTCTCAAAGTCATAAAATCCAACCACAAGGAAGGAATAAAAGAGCTGGTCTTAGAAATGTCGCAGTGAGCTGGGGAACGGGCCATGCAATGGCACGAACACCAAGAATAAAAGGATCTGGTTTTTCTACAGCCCATAATGCTGGTAGAGTACCTTATGCTAAAGGAGGTAGAACAACTCATCCAATAAAGGTTGAGAAAAATCTAAATAAAAAAATAAATAGAACAGTTAATAAAATATCTATTGCTTCTGCCATTTCAGCAAGTGGAAATATTGATTGGATTAAGAAAAGAGGTCATATATTAGATAAGATACCTGAAATACCACTAGTTGTTGATGATAAAATACAAACAATAAAAAAAACATCAAAATTATATTCAATCCTAGAAGATTTAGGTCTAAAACAAGACTTATTAAGAGCAAAAATTAAAAATAAGAAAATTAGACCTGGAAAAGGTAAGAGAAGAGGAAG
>CAZBEU010000579.1:0-2059 GCA_964491005.1 uncultured archaeon
AGAGAATTTTTTTAAAATTAAAAAGGTGAGGGATATAACAGGTGCGATTTTTTAGAAATCTATCTTTAATTCTCTTTTCTTTTTTAAAAAAGATTGTGTGTGTATAATTCTAATTAATATATACAATCAATTTTAATACTAAGACCTTGATGAATTAGTGAATCATTTTACATTATAAAAGAAGTAAAAAAAGAAAAAAAAAACATAAAAATTGATTATTGAATCTTTAGATATTAAATTTAAAGATCTTTTTCTTGAACAGTTTTTCTGCCGTTTGCTTTAGCTCTAGCGACTGCTTTGTCAATTAATTCTATAAGTCGATCATTTAAGACTTTACCATCGATTACATCTCCACTTGTGTTGCAACCTTTTGATTTGATATAATCTCTGATTTTACTTTTGACAAATAACACATCACCGCCAGAAGCTGATTTTTTAACACCAGCAGGTTTTTTAGCCATTTTTTATTCCTCCAATAGTTAATTTTTAATATGTTTTTTATAGTTCTTTAATTATTTATTTATCATGCTTGTATTTAAATTTAGAGGTAAAGTTATCATAGAATGTTAATAATAGATTCAAAAACCCATTTTATAAAAATAGCGAATATTAGAAAATATATGTCCTATAAGCAAGATCTTTAGTATTATGCATTATAATCATCTTAAACTGCTTTTATTAATCTAATAAAGGATACAAATAGTTCTTCTATATACTTTCAACTTAGAATCTTATTTAATAATATATTTCCGCGAGAAAAATTATAATATTCTTTCTATATCATTATAATGCATAAGAATCTAATTTTAAAATTTTTTTTATTTTTTTTTAATATAGAAAAGAGGTTTTTTTATAGTTTAGTTTTAAAAATTAGATATGACTTTAATGGATAATTCTTTAATAACAAATGATATTAATCAAGTAATTGATCTATTTAATATCCATTATCTCTTTGTATTTAATAGAGCTGGAATTTGTCTCTATAGTCGTAATTTTACAAATCAATTTAGATTGAATGATAATCTTATTTCTGCATTTTGTTCTGCTATTATATCATTTTCTCAAGAAATGGTAGGGAAAAAATTAAAAACTGTAAACATGAATTCAGTAAAAATTATAATATTTCAACGTGATATTTTTTTTTATGGATTTTTATGCAATATAGATCAAGATTTATCAATAATTAGAAGATATACAAATAAAATTGATGAATGTCTTAGGAACTATGTTATCGATAATAAAATTAATACTAATGTAGAATGTATTCGAGATGATAATATAAATATTTTTATCGATGATTTAGTTAGGAAAAATTTTACCAAATTTAATAAAAATAAAGAGATAAAGTTACTGGATTATTTAAAATCGCTCCAATTAAAAGATGAATTGGAGGGGATTGTTTTACTAACTAATAGAGACCAAATTATATACAGCTCTATTACCTCAATTAAATTGAAACAATTATTGAAAAAACTCGATTTTAGAATAAAAATTTATAATAATTCTATTTTAAGATTATTTTTTACTTCACAAAAAGAAATAATATATACAGAATACATAGATCAGTCGTATTTTATTATTTTAATATTTGATATTAAAACCCAATTTGGTATTGTAGAACATATTTCAAGAAAAATAATAAAATCAATTAATAATCTAGACAAAAATGATTAGTTAAAGATTGTAGAATATCTCTTATATTTCAAAAAATTGTTTCTTAAAATAATTATTATTTCAACTTTTTATTAAAATTTTATAAAAATCAAAAAAATCATCTCCCTCCCTTATTTTAAATATCTATCTCGCTTAAAATAAAAGTAATTCATATCTTATAACATAAGGAGGGAGATAAAAAAACAAGAATCGAAAATAAAATCATTAGAGTTAAATATCTTAGAATAAAACTTCTCAACTATTGATACTCTAACTATAAATGTGAACAAATTTGGACACGGGGTCCTCACTTGTTCTAACCCGTCGTTAGAGGAAACGGGCGATTAAGATGAATCATGATGTAGTACATCCGCATGAATATACTTGTTGCTGAACTAATAGGGCG
>CAZBEU010000580.1:0-1584 GCA_964491005.1 uncultured archaeon
TTGTTGTAAAAAAAGATTTGAAGGTAGCATCGACTTGCTTTAAGACTTATTGAGGAGGATGAGAACCACAAGTTATGTGTAACTCTTGATATGCATCATGCGATTTTACCATGTTCCATAATTCATTATATCGAATCCAATAACGATCCTTGAAGAATCTCTGCCTAATCGTGTAGGTTGCAATATTATACAAGTTTTTTGAGAGAAAAGTGATCTTTTCCAAGAGGTCTAAGGATTTAAATTGAACTTGTCGAACAAGGTGCATTAATTATCTTTATATTTTTTTTTTTGTTTTTAAATGATGAGAGGTTAACAATTTACAAAAGCAAAATTCATCACCCCCCGAAAGGAGGGTGTTTTTTTTGCTGTAATTGATAAAAATTTAATAGAGAGAAATTAATTATAATATTATTTAATAGATAATAATAAGAATTGATAAATTAATGTCCCGTGAAATTGGAGGTATAATAGTTAGTAGATTAATTGTTTTAGTTGCACTTGTCATAATTCCTTTATCCTCATTTTTAATCTTTATTTTTTCAGATTTTAGCTTATGGTATTCAACTGATGTAAATATTGTATTTTGGATGACAAAAGTATTATGTCCTTTAGTTTTTAGTTTATCATGGTTTTTTTTTATTGGACTTTTCTTAAATAGACTTGCGATGAGCTTTGATAATATGGATAGCACAATTTCAATAGTTCCTTTAAGACTAAAATTGTTTTATGGTGCTATAGCTATAGTAGTGATCTTTATTTTTATTTTGCCAATAATAACTCCTTTTGTTTCGATTTTAAGTTTTATGTCAGTAGCTTGGATTGTTACTACCAGAAAAAAAGATGATTGGGATGAATCCAAAACTCCTTTCTATACAAAAATTCTTATGGTCTTTGCAGCACTTTTACCAATTTTTTGTACGATTTCGATATTAGGTGAATATTTGCGTATTTCTTTCTTATTTTCGCTATCAATTTGGCAAGATTTAACATATCATATTTATAATATAAGTTATTGTCTTTGTACAGCACTAGCTGTAGGATCTTTATTTGTTATGTTAGCAAATAAAGGAGTGAGTGAATATGAATCGATATTTGTAGAAAAAACTCAGAAGAAAAAAATGTGGTATGTAAATATTATAGAACTTGGATTATTTATTTTTCTTTTAATTTTAGCTTATGGAGAATTTAAAATTATAGAAGTATTCTATACGGCAGGGTTTATATTAATAATATTTGTTTCTATAGTAAATCATTTTGCAGAAAGACAGAAATCAGGAAATTACAAAAGCCATATCTTAGGATATATTTTAGCAGCATTATTTATGGGATCAAATGTCTTAATATTTCAAAGTTCGAGTGCCGAGATAATTAGTATAATTAGTATGATAGTGTTAGCTGGAGTATTTATTATTGTTTTTCTGCTAACATTTATTTGGATGGATGAGACAGAATTTTAAAAGTTTTCTTATAATTTTTTTCTTTTTCTTTTATTATATTATTAATCGGGGGTTTTTTTCAAAATTTCAATATTAGAAAATACAATATAGAATTATACTTTGTACTCTAACTATAAATGTGAACAAA
>CAZBEU010000581.1:0-8790 GCA_964491005.1 uncultured archaeon
TATTATCACCCCTAATTTTGCTAATTGAATCATGTTTTTCAAATGGATAACACTAAATGGGCTTTCTCTAACTGATAATATCAAGGATCTTTTTTCTTTTATTGCAACATCAGCTACTCTGGTTATAAGATTGTTTGCATAGCCATGAGCGATACTTGCTAAGGTTTTCATGGAACAAGGTATAATAATCATTGCTTTGAACTTATGGGACCCACTTGCTGGAGGAGCTGATAATTGATCATCATCATAATTATAAGTAGCTAATTTTTTTATTTCAGAAATATTATATTTTGTTTCTAATGCAATCACTTCCTCTGCTGTCTTTGATATTATTAGTTCTGTTTGAATTTTCTTTTCTTTTAATATATTCAAGATTTCTATTGCTAATGTTATTCCCGTTGCTCCAGTTATAGCTACAACTATCATTTTTATCATTATAAAAATATGTTTTTCTATAGAATTCAAAGAATAATGATTATTATACTATATCTTTTAGATTTTTATTAAGGGTTAAATAAATCTCTAGATATAATTAATAAGTAGTTATTAGTCTTATGTTATAGCTTTATATATGATAAAATTTTATGAAAACATAGAATAATTTAATTAAATATATTAATTATCATTCAGATAACAGCGAAAAGATTATTAATCCTATGTAAAATATAATCTAATAAAATGATTTAAAATGAGTGTTGATTGGAGTAAAGCAGAGAAAAATCCAGAAACAAAACAAAAGATCTCAGGAAGATTTATGTTGGATATTAGAACAAAAGTAAATGAGCTTGAGAAAGAAGTAACTGGATTTAAGCAAAGCATGAAGCAAAAATCAGATTTTTTAAAAGAATCACTTGAACAATTAAAAAAAAAAGAAGTTATTATAAATGAACAGAATAAAATTATTGAAAATAGGAACAAAACAATTCGAGAATTAGAAGTTGAGACACAAAAATATTCACAAGAAGTAACTACACAAAATACAAAAATAACGACCCTAGATGAGAAAATCACTTCTTTAGAACAAGAACAATCGAAACTTAATATAAATATTCAAGATTTAGAAAAATTAAAAGAAGATTTAACCAATAAAATTTTACATTTAGAATCTAATTTAGAAAAATCAGAATCTATAGTAAATAATTTAAATCGAGAGATAATTGAAAAATCAAATGAAATAATAGATTTAAAAACAAATAACTCAGAAAAATCAAATCAAATTGATGAATATGATAAAAATATTAAGGAAAATAATGATAAAATAGCTCAATTAAAAGCAATTATAGAAAAAAATGAGAAAGATTTAGAAAATCTAATAAATAACCAAGAAAAAGGGAATAATAATCTAAGCACAATTTTAGATCAGATTAAAGAAATAATGATACATAAGGGTTTTCTTTCTGATAAGGAATTAGAAAAACTACTAAAAGAAGAAAATCCAATCATTTTTTAAATCCTATAAGCATAAGGATTCATTGCTAAAGAAAAATAATCTAATTTTATCAATAAGAAATTGAATGAAAGATGCTCCTTAGTTCAATGTTATTTTAAAATCATTTTTATCTATTTAACGAACATTAAAATAGACCAATAGAAAAACTGATATTTTAACAAATAATTATTTAAAATAATAAATTAAGGATTTTTAATTAAAATGAAAGCAATAGTTTCAGTAGTAGGGTTAGATAAACCAGGAATTGTAGCTACAGTATCTACAACATTAGCAAATTATAATATAAATATAATTGATATCACTCAATCTTATGCTCATGATTTCTTCACTATGCTTTTAATTGTAGATTTTGAGAAAAGTAATATTACTTTAAAAGAAATTTCGGAAAAATTAAAGGAAGCAGGAGATAAAATTGGGGTTTTTGTAACAATACAGCATGAAGACGTTTTTCGTGCTATGCATCGTATTTGAGGAGGAAAAAATCTAAATGAAAACTTATACATCAACAGAGATCTTGGAAACGAAAAGAATGATCGAGGAACAAGGATTAGATGTAAGAACAATAACAATGGGTATTAATTTATTAGACTGCATAAATCCTTCTTTAGAAAAAATGAAAACTAATATTGAATCAAAAATATTTTCTTTAGCAAAAAATCTATCTAAGGTAGCAACGTCTATAGAAGAAGATTATGGTATTCCAATTATTAATCGAAGAATAACAACAACACCAATATCATTATTACTTGGAGCTCTGAAAATTATTCAGGATATTCTATTAGAAGATATTCAATCTTTTAACGATCCTCTCTTTCAAAAATTCAATATAAAAGATCTTAAAATAAGTCAAGAAGCTATTAATTCTTGTATAGAAATTGCGCAATGTTTAGATAATATTTCAGAAAAAGTTAAAGTTGATTTTATTGGAGGTTTTTCAGCACTCGTTCATAAAGGTTTTACAAGAGCGGATTTATGCTTAATCCAGAGTTTACCAAAAGTATTATCTACTACGGAAAGAGTATGCAGTTCAGTTAATTTGGCAACCACACGTTCAGGTATGAATATGAATGCTGTGAAAATAATGGGAAATATAATTCATCAAATAGCAATGAATACTAAGGAAAAGAATTCTATTGGATGTGCAAAATTGGTAGTATTTGCTAATGCTGTAGAAGATAATCCTTTTATGGCTGGGGGTTTTCATGGGATTGGTGAGTCTGATTGTTGTATAAATGTAGGGGTTTCAGGACCCGGAGTAATAAGAAGTGTAATAAAAGGTCAAAAAAAAGCAGATTTTGAAACTCTGGCTGAAATTATTAAAAAAACTTCATTTAAAATTACTCGAATGGGCCAATTAGTTGCTCAAGAAGCAGCAAAAAGATTGAATGTGCCTTTTGGGATTGTGGATGTCTCATTAGCCCCAACAGATAGACCATATGATAGTGTGGCAGGAATACTTGAGGAAATGGGAATTGAAATTACGGGAGGCCCTGGTACTACAGCTGCATTAGCATTGTTAACCGATGCTGTTAAAAAAGGAGGATTAATGGCTTCTTCTTATGTGGGAGGATTATCAGGAGCATTTATTCCTGTAAGCGAAGATAACTTTATGACAGAGGCAGCTAAAAAAAAAATTTTAACAATAGAAAAACTTGAAGCAATGACATCAGTATGTTCTGTCGGTTTAGATATGATATGTATTCCAGGTTCTACACCGCCATCTACTATCTCGGGTATAATAGCTGATGAAGCTGCAATTGGAATGATTAATAATAAAACTACAGGAATACGATTAATACCAGTAATAGGAAAACAAGTAGATGAAATAGTAGAATTTGGAGGATTACTTGGTAAATCTATAATAATGCCTGTAAAGAACACCTCTTGTGAGATTTTTATTAATAGACAAGGTAGATTACCCGCACCTGTTCATTCACAACGGAATTAGAACAATTATTTATTAAAAAACATGGATAATTAAATCTGAAAAAATTATATAGAAAAAAAATTCTTAATTCATTTCAAAAATTTATAGCATTTTTTTTTATGTATTTTTATCTCATTATTCTTATATAATTGAGATTATAATAGGGATATCAACTTTTTTTTATTAATTAATATTAACTAATTAATACAATACTTATTCATGTGGAATTAGTTATACATTTACAAATCCTTTTAAAACTTAAATATGAAAATAATTTTGATTTTATGTAAGATTATTTTTAAAGATAAAATTTTGAAAAAGTATAAATAAAAAAATACTAATATAAATAAATAACAACATAAACAAACAAAATAAAAAAATAAGTGATTTATAAATGGATCTTTTTGCAGGATGGATGACGATAGTTATCGTCTTAATTGTTGTATGGCTTGTTGTTTCTCTCTTAATAGCAATTTGGGTTTATAAAGATGCTAAAAGCAGAGATATGAATGCTGCAGTTTGGTTATTAATTGTTTTAGTAACCGGTTGTATTGGTTGCATTATATATCTGGTTGTGAGAGATTAATATTATCATTACTATTTTTTTTTTTTTTCTTTCTCATTTTTATTCAAGAAAATTCTATATGAGTTGTGTTGGATTAATTTCTGTATATGAAGGTATTATCAAAAGTTACACAAAATCATCTTAAGAAAATATTGGTTTTTAGATAGTAAATAAGAGTAATATAATGATATAACTCATTATTGTTTTAATCTAAATAATATTAAAATAAGTGAAATTTCTGATAAACTAAAAATAATAAATATTTGATTTAATATAGAAAAATTTGATTATTTTATTTAGAAGGTTTAGGTCAATAAAGAATTTATAATTAACATGGGTGTTCTGTGAAATCTTAAAATAAAAAAGATAAAATAATTCTTTTCAGATAGAATTTAAAAATATTAAAAATTCAGCAAGAATAACATATATTATCATTTTAATAAAAAATAAATATTTAAAAATTCTATATTTAATCATAATAATCCAATACGAAAGGTGATAAAATTAATAATTAAATTAGAGGGCACTATTAAGGATTTCACTAAAACAGAATCAGGGAATACAGCTTTTTATATGGTAGATAAATATGGAAATACTCACTATTGTTTTCTAACAAATCGTTATCGAATAGGAACCCCTTCAGATGAAATTATAATTATAGGAGTAAGTAACAAATATAAAGATAAAATCAGAGTTGAGTTTGCAGAAAATATTACAACCTATCAAAAATATGTAAAAAAAAGAAAATCAAGTTCTATTTATTGGCTGTCAATTTTCCTAATGTTAATCTCAATTGTAATTCTAGGATATTCAATATATTACCTCATTAGTAGTGATTTTGGCGATCTTACTGATGAAGAAAATGTAGAAGGAATAACAAGTTTGGCTTTTGGAATTGTATGTTTAGTACTAGCTCTAACACTCATAATCACATTGCTTCCTATGTTATATCTTCAGAAAAAATCACTTGATTTGCAAAATGATATCGATAAATTTATAAGAACCGATGGTAAAGGATTTTCTGTTGATGAGTTTATTCCTTATAAGAATATTACCTCAAATAAAAATGCGAAAGAGCTAAATATTGATGATTTTATTCCCTCAGAGAATTTAACTACCACTTCAAATGCAAAATATTGTTCTAATTGTGGAGAAAAATTACCACAGAATATCAAATTCTGCCCCGAATGTGGAAGTAAACTTTAAAAATATTTTATTTTGAAAAAAACAAGAAAAAAATTATTAAATATATTGATTTTTTTTATAAGTAATAACAAAGGTGATAAAAATATTAACAAACATAGTTGGTAAAATAAGTTATTTTCCTAAAAATTATTCAGGAAATATAGCATTTCAAGTGTTAGATCAATATGGTCAAGATCATTATTGTTTTTTAACAAGAAGAGCTCCTGTAGGAAATTTATCAGATGAACTTAATGTTATTGGAACAGTAACAAGAGCCAATAAAATTAGAGTACATTATCTTGAAAATATTACAAAGAGAAAAACTCTATTTCTAAGTACAACTTCAAATAGAAATTTAAGTGAATTTATTCAATTACATAGACAACTTGATGCAAATGGAAATTTATTGGCCCCTCAAGAAACAATTAAAGTTAAACAGGACGAAGATAATAAAGAAGAACAGAAACCTAGTTTTTGTTCTGAGTGCGGTTCAAAATTAACAACAGAAATGAAATTTTGTTCTTTTTGTGGTAATAAGATCGAATAATATATTTTTCTAATTATATTATAATGAATCAATAATCTTTTATTTATTTCTTGAATAAATTGAATAAGTTAAATTAAATAATATTAAAAACAACTAGTTAAAACTTAATTTCATAATATAAATAATTATAAAATTTTACAATCAAATTCTAAAGTGAGAATTATTTTAAAAAAAATAAAAAGAATAAAACTTTTTTTTTCAGATATAAAACCAATACTTCTTTCTCACCATCCAAAATGTGATCATTTTTACAAACATGTTTATCATATTGGAGGTAAATGGTTTTGTATAGGTTGCTTCACATATTATCCAACAATAATAATTACAATTATTATATCTCTCCTAATATTCAATTTTGATAGTAATACAATAACAATTCTCTTTTCAAGTTCTTTTATTTTCGCATTACCAGTTTTTCTAAACGTATTTAATTTAACAAAGAGTAAATTTCTAAAGATAACATCGAAGATTTCATTAGGAATCGGCACTGGATTATTAATTATTTCAACATTTGAAATGGATTTTTTACCTCTAATTCTTAAAATATTAGTTTTAGTTCAAGTTAATTTTATGGCTGGAGCAATAGGATACATAAGAACTAATGAAATTATAAAGGAATGTCAAGCTTGTGAATACAAAAAGGATTGGAAAAATTGTCCAGGTATGAGTGAAATAATAAAGAACTTATATGCCCATGGATTTAAAAAAGAAAAAAATAGAAATAATGATGATTAGAATAAACAACTAATTCAAAATTTTTTAATATTCTCTTTCATAGACAAAATTTAATAAATCTTCAAAAACTTCAAATTCTTCTTTATTGATTGATGATTTCAAATTTTTTAATGATTCCATAGCTTCTTTATAATAATTATTAGTAATTGTTTTACATAAAGTTAAGACATCTGCTTCCTTATATAATTCTCTAACTCTATTTACATCGTCATCATTCATATTTGGATTCTCAAATATCTCAATTAATTCTTTTTTTTTATTTTCATTTAGTTGATTCAATGCTTCAATTAATAGGCAAGTCTTTTTACCTTCCTTAATATCGCTATCCGCTGGTTTCCCTGTTTTTTCTTCATCTCCAAATGTTCCTAAAATATCATCTTTTATTTGAAATATAATTCCTAAATCCATTCCATAAATTCCGATATTCTTTTTATCCTCAGCACTTGCATTAGCATATGTTGCTCCAATTAAAATTGATTTTTCAATAAGTGCGCCTGTTTTTAGAGAAATCATCTCAATATATTCATCCATAGTTATATCTCTCTGATTTACCATATCAATTTCTATAAGAACACCATTAGCGATTTCAATAAATGCTTGTTTATACAAGAAAAGAGCTTCAAGATTAATATTATCATCAAATTCATTAGACATATATGGCTCCATACCAATAAAATAAGCAGAATCTCCTCCAATAATCCCCATCGAAGTTCCAAATTCAGATGTTTGCATTCTTTTTAAGTTATATTGCTTATGATACTGTTGATAACGATAATGAAAAGTAGGTTCTCCCCTCCTGAAATTATCATTATCTATTATATCATCATGAATAAGAGAAGCATTATGTAAAAATTCTGTACCTACACATGTTCTTAAAATTTTATCATCTTTACTTTTTAAAAACCCATTATATGCTGCAATACATAAAAGAGGTCTTATCCTTTTTCCACCAGCTAAAAAATATTCTTTTAATTCAGTATAGTATTTTTTCAAGAAATTATTTTCTACTGAATTTATTTTATCTTCATAAAATGAGCCAATTACATTATTTATTTTTGATATATAAATCTTAGAATATTCCAAAAATTTCATTTTTTATCATATATCTATTCAAATTAATAGCTTTTCTAATTATTAATAAGAATTAAATTTTTCGAGTAGATTTGGATTTTAATGTTATAAAAATAAGATAAAATTATCATATTTCAGTATTATTTGGTAATAATGCTTTAAGTAAATTTCTATCCCATAACTTAGTTTTCAAATTATAAATCCCGAAATCTTCGTCACAAAAATCCCAATATACCCAAATGATATTTCTCTTTTCTACTTCTTCTCTAATGAATTTTGTCCACCTAACTCTCGAATTATAATCTGCTTTTGATATTGCTCCAAATTCCCCTAAGAAGAGTTGGACATTGTTTTTTTTAGCCCAATCTGAAGCAGAATCTAAAGCTATATTGATTGTCAACCTTTCTTGTGTTGTTCCCTGCCATTTTGTTCCCAACCATTTATTACTATTTGGTTCCCAATTTGCTCCTTGATGTGTAAATTCAAAAGGATCATAAAAATGAAAAGTAACTAAAATATTAGCATCATTTTTTGGTACTTCTAACATATTTAAATGCCTTAATTTATTAAAAAAAACGGGACCATATATCAACGTTCTTTTAGGATTAGTTTTTCTTATAATAGGAATAATTTTATCAACAAATTGATTCCATAAATATGGATTTCTGTCAAAAGCATTACAAGGTTCATTTAAAATTTCAAAAAATAGACTATTTGGATAATTTTGATATCTTGTAGATATTTGTTCCCATAACGATAGAAGCCTCTCTTTATGTATTTCAGGAGAATTCATAATCTCTTTATAGTGATGAATATCGATGATAATTATTAACTCTTTTGATAAGGCATTTTGAACTATTTCATCTATTCTTTCAAAAAAAGAGGGACTAATTGTATATGGTGAAGTAATATCTGCATGGGCAGACCAGCGTATAGGAATTCTCACTACGTTAAATCCTACATTTTTTACAAGATCGAAGAAATAGTTTTGAAATGTTATTCCCCACTCTCCTTCATTTGGAGCGTCTAATATATTGCCTAAGTTAATTCCATGTAAGTTATGTAAAAATTCTTTATCATTATTTGAGTTCATATTATAAATAATGAAAGGAAAAAGAAAAGGATAGAGATATTTTTTTTTTATCAATTTTCCCTATTTTTTATTTAGTATTATTCATATTGCATTTAAAGCATTTTTTAAAGAAGCTTTTGATCCTAATTACTCTACTAAATATAACATAAAATTTTTTCTTTATTTCAAAAAGAATAATTTTTTTCATTAAAGAAGATATTCCCTTTACGAGATAAAA